>JAEOSG010000004.1 GCA_016840485.1 Candidatus Baldrarchaeota archaeon | reverse complement strand
ATATATCATTTTGTTGTTCTAAACTATATTTTTTGTTTAATTGAGAAAATATAAATGATAGATAAAAAAGGTAAATTTATAAGTTTTCACTTAGAGAAATAACTCAAACAAAACAAGATACATAAGGTGGTTATTCTATGCAGGAACTCGTTGTAGAAGATGAGAGCGTAGCAAAAATAGCAAAAGCACTAGCATCAAAAACACGCTGGCAAATTCTCAAACTACTTAGAGAGAAAAAAATGGATGTAAGCAGAATTGCTGAAGTACTAAACCAAACAGAGGCCAATATCTCCGCCCAAGTCAAGATTCTCGAGAAGGCTGGTTTAATTAGAAGCAAATATGAGCCTGGTGAACATGGAGTGAGAAAAGTCTGCGAACCTGCAGTTGAAAGAATAGTTATTAAAATTAAATGACCTTTTCCCTCTTATTACATCCTCTTTTAAATATAAATGAGCAGATGTGATCTTTTAATTTTCTTTATAGTCTGTTAAAATGAGCTTGGACTTGTAATTTAATTTTAGAGTTGCGTTAAATGTAGATTAAGTAAATATTCTTTCATAGATTCTTGCAACTTCTTCTAAGTTTAACGCATGTTTTGGTTCTTTGCTTTTTCTTTTTCTAATTTTGATAAACAGTGGAAAGTTTACGGCTTCACCTACAACTAGGGCCTCACCTACGTTAAGAGTTGTGATAACATCTAGCACAGCTTTATCTATTCCCTCACTACTTTCACCTATATGTTTTAAGTCATAGGGGTTTGTAATGCGAAGAATTATGTGGGTGTTGCACTGTGATAGTACTGTTGTTGACAGCTTTACGGGTCTTTGACTTATGAGGCAGAGAGATGCAAAAAACTTCCTTCCTTCCCTAGCAATAGTTTCAATAATACTCTTCGATATTGCAAGTTCCTTTCTCGCTTCGGGGCAAAATTGATGTGCCTCCTCTAGGATTAAAATAAATGGTGGTATTTTTTCCTGCTTACGCATGTCAAAAAGCCTTTGCGCAATATACGAGACTAAAATCTGTTTATTTCTCAAGCTTATTGTTTCACTCAAGTCAATTATTGTTGCACGGCCCAGTTTTACGATATTTTCTAAATTTGGAGATTCGACAGGTCCAAAAAGCCCTGTATCTTCCAAGTCGTATAACCATCCGAGAAGAGCTTCCTTTGTTCGTGTGCTCATTTTCTCGTCGTGTTCTACTTCCTTTATAACATCTTGAAGAGAATAAGGAAGTCCTGTTTTGTACATTCTCTTTTTAAGATTTTTTAAAATTCTACCTAATTCCCTTATCTGAATTGGCGACATTTGCGGTTGAAATTCTCCAAACATTCTTTCACTTATTTGAGGAACAGCTATTTGGAAGAAGGAACTTTTAAAGACGGAAGCTTTATCAGAAAAGTCCACATAATTGTTGTCACTTATTTTTTCGGCAAAAGAAACATATTCTCCATGAACATCAATAATCACAACCGCAACCCTTCCTTTCGATGGATCACGTAACAATAATTCTTCCGTCAAAACGGATGCAAGATAAGATTTACCAGCTCCAGAAATTGCGAGGATGGCTAAATGCTTTTGAAGCAATCTTGTGAGATTTAACTTTGCTGGTATATTATGATAGCGAACCGTGCCAAGTTCTACACCATTTTCTAAATCTAACCCTAAAAATTCTGCCAATGTGTCTTTATCTGCAATTTTAACTTTTTCTCCCGGTGACGGCGGAAAAGTTACTCTTTCTAGTTGCCCGTTTACGCTTACTGCAAGTGGTTTCGCCTTAGCTATGATGTACTCCCATTTATCAACTGGGAATATTGTTGTTAGCGGTTTTCCTCCCTTCTCATACTCTCTAACCGCCTCAGCATGCATAAAATACCTATTAGTCTTTATAATTTCAGTTACCTGAGCAATCATCATTCCTTCTTCAGTTCTAACTTCAACAAATTGACCAGTTCTAACCGGCACAGATAAGGAGGTATTTGTAACTACAAAGTTGAATTCAACAGCACTCGGACCATTACTGGTGCATATAACTGTTCCTATTTCTCTTTCCACAGGTATCCCCATGCTTTTAAAAATAAAACATTATAAAATTCTTTCTTATGTGATAAGTCGGTTAGGATAAAGTGGCGCTAAAAACCAGTATCTAATCTGATGTTAAAATGGTCTTCTATCTCGCCTAAGTCTAAGTAATGAGGGTATCATCCCCATAGCATGAACTAAACTGTCATAAACGATCTCAAGGTCTGATTCAAGGAGCCTTGCTCTTGCATCTGCTTCAACTATGACTGAAGGAGTTGCGTACTCAGGATGATAGCTTGAAAGAGGATAAATTATTGAAGCTAACCTGTTTGCTAAAGTTATTGGGTCAAATTTGGATGTTAAATATTCTATTCGAAGTGGAATATCAAACTCCACAGTTTTAAGATAAAAAACTGCAATTGGCTGCTTCCATCCTCTATTTTTTAAATCTTTTAGAATTGGGTGTTCGTACGGGTTTTCGGAATATTGAAATGTTAGAGTTCTCTCGCCTACGTCCAAAAATCGGAATAAAAAATCTGAATCTCTCATTAGTCTTAATACTTGTCTGTAATCAAAATTTAATAGATCCCTGAGTTCAGGATATTTATAAATCATATGCGGAAGTATTCTATTTATAATCTGCATGAATCTTGTACTTCTGCTGTCCTCGATCACTCCAGCTAAAATAGTATTTGTCTCCATGGATTTTTCATATAACTTTACATATAAATCTATGATTTTTTCGTACTTTTTGGTTAACGGTGTACTCGGGGTAAAGGGTTTATCTGTAACTTGCGGGAGGAGTGATCCATTAAGAAGAATTACATCAATGGTATATTCATCTTGAGTCTTAATTGCTACTTCTAACTCAGCTTTAAGCCTCTCTAAATTAGCATTTATTTCTGAATTAATTCTATTTAACGGAGTAATATTAACTATTATTTTTGGTTCTGGAAACTTATCCGGGAAATATTCAACACAAGGGCCATTTTCAGATTCGTATCTAAAAATAGCTGCTACAGCCCTAGTAACAATCATATCAGCACAATGTAAAGATCGACTAACAATTCCACCATCAACTCCAGCTATGCAAAGACCTTTAAGACTGGTAGGCACCACGGAATATGTGAATTTATCTTCTAATAAATCCATCCGGCCAATTTTAGGCAAAAAAGAAATTTCTGCTTTTCTTTTAATGGATCTGAGGATGTTGCAAAAAGTTTCTTTACTTTTTTCGATTTTTATGAGGTTCTTTACAACATTTTTTACTTGTCTTTGCAAATCAAACATTAGTGTTTGCTCCCCTTCTATTTCTCTTATGTTTTAGAGCCTCTTTGATGAATGAAACGTATATGGGAGACGGTCTATTAGGTCTACTTTTGAACTCTGGATGGAATTGAACTCCTACAATCCAAGAATCATTAGCAAGTTCTATCGCATTTATGATATTGCCAGTTTCATCATACGCTGAAACAACCAAGTTTTTACTTTCAGCTTTCTCTGCATATTTCTTAATAATATGATATCTATGTCTAAATCTCTCTACAACGACTTCCTTTCCATAGGCCTCGAAAAGCTTTGTTCCCCTCTTAATGTAAATCTTATGTCCCCCTAGCCGCATGGTTCCACCCTTTGCCTCAACCCTACGTTGTTCTGGAAGCATATCAACCACAGGATGTGGTGTGTTTGGGTCAATTTCCGTACTATTTGCATTCTTTAACCCTAATACCCTTCTGCAAAAGGCTATGAACAAAAGTTGGGCACCGAAACATATTCCTAAGAATGGTTTTCCCTTAAGTATAGCATAATCTGCAGTTGCAATCATACCCTCTACGCCTCTCTTACCAAAACCGGGTGTAAGAAGAATGCCATCAAAATTATCCAGTATACTTAATTTATCTGGATCTTCCTCAAACATTTCAGTTTCAATCCATTCAAGTAATACTTTTACTCCTAGATGCGCCCCTGCGTGTTTTAGAGCTTCATTTATCGAAATATAACTATCAATAATAGCTGTGTATTTACCGGGCATTGCTATTTTCACGGTGTCATTGAAATTCTTAAATTTGTATACGACCTGTTTCCAGTTTTGAAGCGAGGGAGGGCGTTTCTGAAGGTTTAGGATTTTAGACAGATAGTCTCCAAGGCCCTGTTCTTCAAAAAGAAGTGGAAGTTCATATACACAATCGGTATCGGGATTTGAAATTACAGCTTCTACTGGAACGTTGCAGTATAAACTTATTTTTTCTTTTATTTTCTGATTTAGGGGAATTTCTGCTCTACCAACAATAACATCAGGCTGAAGACCCATGCCTTGAAGAACTTTAACGCTATGTTGCGTAGGTTTAGTCTTTAACTCCCCAACAGTTTTGAGAAAGGGAAGAAGAGTAACGTGAACTAATGCAGTATTTTCTTTAGGTTCCTCCAGTCGAAATTGTCTTATGGCTTCAAGAAAAGGCATAGCCTCTATGTCGCCTACAGTTCCTCCCACTTCAATAATCAATATATCTGGTTTTTCTCTCATAGCAACTTGTCTGATTCTGTTTTTTATTTCATCAGTAATGTGAGGTATTATTTGAACAGTCTTACCAAGATATTTTCCAATCCTTTCGCGAAGAATAACTGACAAATAAACCTGGCCGCTAGTAATATTATTGCAGGGATGTATATTTTTATCCAAAAACCGCTCATATGTTCCAAAATCCTGGTCAATTTCAGATATTCTAAATTTAAATCCATCCGCCGGTGTAAACTCCCAAACTTCCTCAGTTACAAAAACCTCTCCATGTTCTATCGGGTTAAGAGTACCTGGATCAACATTTAAATTCCCCCACGGCTAGGCGAATCTAGCCGTGTTAAGGGTCTATCTTTATAGCATCGACAGTGAATCCTCTAAATTGAAAAAGTTTAGCTATCGAAGCTGTGGTAACCCCTTTACCGATACCAGACATCACTCCACCTGTTACAAATATATACTTTGTCAAGTTCCACACCCCATAACAAATTAACTACCCAATACATGTATAAATTGATGGTATAAAGAACTTTAAGATATTGTTTGAAATTGAAAAATCATCATTCTATTTTTACGATAAATATTTAACTTCAACCATGATGTGTAATATTGCGGTATGATTAAACGACGGTCTCATGAGCTTGTAGATTCACTAGCAAGGATGAGAAATGGGCAGCATGACCGCACCAAATATTTTGCGCAAATATTTTTCTAAACTCTGTTACTTTTAAGTCTTAAAAATTACGAGTATAATTCTACAATTAAATTTAAAATAAGCTAAGTTGAGGGCCTCATCCAAATGCCTTGTCATCACATATCAGTGCCGGAAGCATCAATCATCGACCAACCAATTAAAATTATGCTAATCTGTTTAAAAAGATATCTACTACCTTGAAATCTAGTAAATACCTATTTTTCTTAAATATTATTGCCTTAAGAATGATCAAATCTATATAATTTTAATTTTCTTAAATTTGTCCATTCGGTACTTGATGGCCTATGCATGAAACGGAAAAGCTTATAAGAGAAAAGGTAGCACAAACTGAGGGATTTGCATGCCATGTGAAGTGGTTGTTGGTGGATTTTTCGGAGACGAGGGTAAAGGAAAAATTATATCCTATCTTGCTCTTAGAGATAAACCAGCGGTCATTGCTAGGGCTGGAGTCGGTACAAACGCAGGTCACACCGTAGTTATTAATGGTAAACTTTTTAAGCTAAGACAAATTCCCAGCGGGTTTGCCTATGAAAAAGCAAGGCTCCTAATAGGTCCAGGCGTACTTGTTAATCCAGAAGTTTTTTTCAAGGAAATCGAAGAGACAAACTGCAAAGATCGCGTTGGCATAGACTATCAGTGCGGTGTTATTGAGAGGAAACATATAGAGGAAGATAAAGGATCCTCACATTTACACGGGAAAATCGGCAGCACCGGGAGTGGATGTGGTCCCGCAAACGCTGAGAGAGCTTTAAGAAGACTAAAAATTGCTAAAGATATACCAGAGTTACAGCCGTATTTAACGGATGTACCATTAGAAATTAACGAAGCATTAGACCGGGGAGAAGGTGTTCTTATCGAGGGCACTCAAGGTACCTACCTATCTCTTTATCATGGTACTTACCCGTTTGTAACGTCAAAGGACGTATGTGCAGCGGCTGCCTGTTCTGATGTGGGAATAGGTCCTACGAAAGTCGATGATGTGATAGTAGTTTTTAAAGCCTATGTAACAAGGGTAGGATCTGGACCGCTTGAAGGCGAACTACCGGAGGAAGAGGCGAAGAAAAGAGGATGGCTAGAAATAGCAACTGTGACCGGGAGGAAAAGAAGATCGGCTCCATTTAATTTCAAATTAGCAAAAAGAGCTGTAATGTTAAATGGAGCTACACAAATAGCATTAACAAAAATTGACATAGTGTTTCCAGAAACTCGTGGAGTAACGAAATATGACGAACTTCCAGCAGAAACAAAAAAATTCATCGAAAAAATTGAGCATGAAACAGGAGTTCCAGTGACTTTAATCGGAACAGGACCAGAGATAAATGCGATGATCGATCGAAGAGATGAAATTGAATTAAAATGAACACAGTGATATTAACGATATAATTTCACTTAAGCCTCGAAAGGTTCAACGAACAATAATTACTCAGCGAAACTTTCCAATACATTTTTCCTTAGTGTAATTAATGCGTCGGCTAACTCTGTGGGATTGTATCGTAATGTAAGATATTCTGTCAAATATTCTTTCTTAAATCCTCTCAATAGCATTTCATCAATAATTTCCAACATTTTGTGTATTCTCACTTGTTTAAATAAGTGTCTCATTTTAATCCCCTGATTTTCCTTAGAATTTCTACTTTTGTGTTTTTCTAGGCGTAATATTTCTTTTAAACTAACAAGTAAAAAGGAAAGAGAGTTAACTGAAAGTATTCATGTAGTAGGTTAACAACTAAATTATGAAGAAATAAGTTGCTCTACTTTTTCGGCTATTAGATGAAAGATCCTTTGAAGTACTTGATCTAAATGTTGTATTTTTGGACCGCCACCAATTATAATTTCTCCTTTTCCTCCGGCAGAGCCGCCAAGTTCCTTACAATTACTTCTTACTATGCTTAGTAGCTCTGTTTTAAATGGCCCCCTCGTACCTCCCACAATTATGGCTCTGTCTACCCCTCCACCTAACACTATTATTGCTTCCTTTTCCCTTTCGAGTATTTTTTCAACTATTGAAATTAATTCCTTTTCATTTAAGTTTAATCTCTTAACTATAATTTTGCGACCCTTAACTGTTTTTGTTTCCTTTAATATTTTCTCAGCGATCATCGAGGAAAGCTGAGCTCTTAATTTTTCTATTTCCTTGTTTAATTCCTTCCATTCTTTAAAGAATCTTTCAGCTGTTCTAGGTACTTGCGTCAGTGGAACTCGAAATACGGTAGCTGTTTTCTCAAGTATTTCTTCCTGTTGCTGTATTTGGTGGATAGCTGCTAACCCTGCACAAAACTCTATCCTAACCACACCATCTTGGATTCTTTCTACTTTAATTATCTTTATAGGACCCACTTTTCCGGTGTTTTCGCAGTGAAGTCCACCACAAGCTTCAACATCCCAATTCTCTATTTCAATTATCCTTATGTCCCTTCCTGGGACTACTCCTCCCTGATATATTTTAAATCCATATTTCTGTTCTGCTTCGTTTCTAGGCATCCAAAAAATACGTACTGGTCGATTCTCCATAACTATTTTATTTGCTAGCAACTCTATTTTTCTGACCTCATCTTTCGACGGAAGTTTATAGTGGGTTATATCTAATCTTGCCCTGTCTGGCCGTTTTTCCGCTCCAGCTTGCCACACATGCTTACCCAACACACGTCTAGCTGCTTCATTAATTATGTGAGTCGCAGTATGATGACGCATAAGAGCTAATCTACGCTCTAAATCTATTCTCCCTTCAACACGTTGCCCTTCCTTTAATGTAACTTGTCCTCTTATCTCATGTACGATCACGTGGTTAACTTTTTGTACACTTACAACCTTGTGACCGTTTATTTCTCCAGTGTCATAAAGCTGTCCTCCACCTATTGGATAAAAACATGTTTTATCCAATACCACATATTTATTTTGAAGAACTTTCAAAACTCTGGCTTCAAAAACAGTTTTATATGGATCTTCGTAATATAATTCTTTTGTTGGAGGAAGTGGTTCGACATACCGTTTTAATTCTTCTTCTATCTGTTTTTGTACTTTTTCTCCTTTTTCTCTTTTTTCCCCAATGGTTACATAAAAATCTGATGGCACATCTATTTGTATGCCAACTTTCCTACCGATTTCCTGTACAGTTTCTGGCTGTATGCCCTTTGATTCGTAAAGTTCTATGAGATCATCTTTTTCTAACTTTTTCTTCTTAAGTAGAAGCCTCTTAACGTAGTTTTCCCCTCGTTTTAATGTTTCGTAATATCTTTGTTTCTCTATCCTGAATATGTCATCTATTATTTCTTTTGCTTCTAAGACTCTTTCATATGTCTTCTTCAAATACTCGATGTGCCTATAAAATAGTTCTAGAAAATCTATCTCAAAACCATAAAGATCATTTAAACTTAATGCTCTTCTCAAGATTGTACGTAAATTGTAACCGCCTCCCACATTGGATGGTAATGCGCCATCAGCTATAGCGAAGATTAGAGCACGTGTATGGTCCGCTATTGCATAAAGGGCCTCTAACGGCTCTAACTCTTTCTTTAATTCTTCATGATCTACTCCAATTTGTTCAGCAATTTTCCGCCTAATATCATCTATATTTCCCATTTCACTAACATCTAACATTCCCGTGTAAATTACGTATTCCTTTAACAACTTTTCATCTACTTTCAGACCAACCTGTGATTTCAACCAGTCAAGAACTGGACCAAAAGTTGCTTCGTAGGCAGTAGGTGTGCCTTGACTAAACCAGCAGATCCTTTCTATTCCCCAACCAACGTCTATTACCCTAATTTTCATTTCTCGATAACTTCCGTCGGGAAGCACTTCATATTGCATGAAAACGTTATTAACGATTTCAAGACCTTTTGCAAAAGCTTCTAAGCATGGTCCAAAGTTTCCTCCACCAATCCAAACATCTTCGCGATATGTTATCTCTTCTTGAGGTATTCTAAGCTCTTCAGTCAAAAATTTGAAGTTTAATTCTATACAGCGATCCATCCAATAACCTTTCCATTTATCTGAATTAAAGGCATGTTGTCCTCCCATTACAAAAAGGGAAAAATGTCTTCCGGTTCTTCCAACATTATCTACATCATTAAAACCCTTACCTCCAAACCTCAAACAAGGTTGTGGAACAACAAGCGGATTTGCTGGTGGGTCTACAACCCCACTTACTACCCATGGTTGGAAATCGGCAATTGAAGCTATAGTAAATGTTATATCATCTCTCCAACGTGCAACAACTGGATATTCCCTAATTCTTTTGTGTCCGTGTTTTTCAAAGAAACTGCACCAACGTTCAATAGTTTCATGATAATCCCAGTTACCTTTTTGCTCACCAATGAATTTGTAACCATTTTCACAAACAGGGTCTCCACAGGTAGCTCTGTCTGGGTCCAAAGTCCAGAAAAAACCTCCGCACTTTACACACTGCTTTCTAATAAATCCTACCTCTCTAAATAGATTTACCTTATACTTCTCTTCGGTCAGTAGGTTCTTTAATTGAGATTTAGTGATCAAGATTCACACCCACTCAAGATTAATTAAACCACAAATTTTGCAATGACATCCCTATTATCTTAGAATAATGTATCTACGAAATCGTAATTTCCCATGCTTAAATAATTTATGATTCAATTCCCTAGGTTGAAATATTCTTAACAAAAAGAGGCTAGGGTGTAAAGCTTCTTAACTTTTTTACTAATTCCTCTACATCCTCTATCCTCGATACTAATAACGGTATTTGTTCTATTTCTGCTATTTTTATGGCCAATGGGTCGATTTTTTCCAATCCGTGGAGAATTACTATTGCTGGTTTTAACGCTTTTCCTCCCGTCATTTGAGCTACACGAATTGCAGTCATAGGAGATCTACCAGTTGATACACGTGTAAAAATAGCAGCTCTTCGCGGTGTTGCACCATATAACCGTAATAACTGTGGTGGAGAAAGCTTAATTATAGCGTTTACAGAATCTACTGCAGTGTAACCATAGATAACTTCTTTTTCCAGAATATCTTCACAAGCATACGCTTTACAGCTTAAATAATTTGCAAATTCTTTAGCATTAACCGGATAGGGGAATTCTCTAATGGCAAGTATAACATCAGAGGGTATTTCTGGAGACATTAACTTTTTTAATGCACCCGTAACGTATCCTCCCCTTCTCTCATCCATCTCCATTAATGCTTCAACAAATTTCTTAACAGTTTCTACTCTAGGCGATGATCGTCGTCCACTTTCGTAATCGCTTATTACTGATGGAGATATATTAAGGAACTGAGCTAGGGTTTTCTGAGAAATTTGGAAAAGTTCTCTCCATTTCTTCATGACCTTTCCTGGTTCATCTGAAAGAATTATTTCCCCAGCTATGCTTTGTGCTATCCTTTCTAAACCATTATCCCTATAGTTCATATCTCTCTGATAAATATTAATGAGTATTTGAGTATTTCGACAACACCCGCTGTCCATTCGACAACTGACGAAATACTGTTCAAGTACTTTAACTCATATTACCGTAAAACAAAATCACTTTCACTATCAATCGTTACAATTTTTTCGTATTTTGTCGAATCATATTTTTAAGTCGATAAAGATTATTAATTAAAGCCTGCGAACAGGGTTCTATTTTTTGGTTGTTGTCTTGAATATAAAGTACTCACTTAATAGTACCATACATACACACAATAATACTTTACATTCTTCAAAAAACGAAAAATACGAAAACTTTAAATAATATTTAGGTACGTGCTACGTTACTTGATTAACACTTCATCGGAGTGATATTAATGGAATTTTGTCCAAAATGCGAAAGTATGCTGGTGCCTCAAAAACAAAAAGATGGAACAGTCGTACTTGTTTGTAGGAATTGTGGATATTCGGTCCCAGCGAAAAAGGACAAGGATGATTACAAACTAACATTTAAGATAAAACACACACCGCAAGAGGAAATAATTGTAGTGGAAGGAGAACTTAAAAGGAAAATTCAAGTAACAAAAGACGGAAGAGAGGAAGAATATAAGGCAGCACTAGATTATTACCAAGAATGGGAATCAGAAGAAGAGTAATAAATAAATAGTAACATTAAGTTTTATAGCCTTCACAGAGTTCCGTTAAATAGATTTTGTCCACTACTTCTGTTTTTTGTGTTTTTATTTAACACTTTTAACCTTTCGTAACGCCCATTGGCACCATTCTCGCTACAAGAGTAGCAATACCAACCTTATGGCTAACCATAACAACCCTATCGATATCCTTGTACGCACCTGGAGCTTCTTCTGCAACAACTCTGATGTTCGCAGCTCTAATCAGTATTCCCCTTTGCTCTAACTCTTTCTTTACGGTGGAACCCCAGTAACGTCGAGTCGCAGCGGCCCGTGACAAATGTCGCCCTGCACCATGAGCAGTACTACCGAACGTAATCTCCATAGCCTGCTTTGATCCAATTAACAGATAGCTAGCGGTTCCCATGCTACCAGGTATTAATACAGGTTGGCCCATTTCCCGATAGTCGGCGGGTATATCTCTATGTCCTGGTGGAAATGCTCTTGTGGCACCTTTTCTATGGACAAAGACTTTAACTCTCTTTCCGTCAACTCTATGTTCTTCTAATTTCGCTATATTGTGAGCAACATCATAAATTAAATGTAAATCTAAGTCTTCGGCATCTTTCTTAAACACTTTCTGGAATGATTCTCTTGTCCAGTGAGTTATTAGTTGCCTGTTTGCCCAAGCAAAATTGGCTGCACATTGCATTGCTTGGAAATATTGTTCAGCTTCTTTGCTATTCGCTGGTGCGCATGCTAACTCTCTATCTGGAAGCTTTATTCCATATTTATGTACGGCTCTCTCCATAACTCTAAGATAGTCAGAACAAACTTGATGTCCAAACCCTCTGGAACCGGTATGAATCATAACCGTTACTTGTCCTTCTTCACGTATTCCAAGCCTTTTAGCTACTTCTGGATTGTAAATCTTATCTACGTATTGTATTTCGAGGAAGTGGTTTCCACTACCTAAAGTTCCAAGTTGGGGTCTTCCTCTTTGCTTTGCCCTTGATGATACCATGTCCGGGTTTGCATCCGGCATTGCTCCTTCTTCTTCACAATGCTTCCAATCTTCATCCCAACCATACCCTTGTTCAACAGCCCATTTTGCACCGCCTTGCATTGCCTCATCTAACTCAGCACCTGACAACCTTAATTTCCCGGTACTCCCGACTCCACTGGGTATATTTCTAAATAATGCCTCTAAAAGCTCAGGTAAAACTTTACGTACCTCATCTTTATTCAAGTTGGTTCTCATTAACCTTACACCGCAATTAATGTCGTATCCTACCCCACCTGGTGAAATTACACCCGTTTCTGCATCGCTTGCTGCAACTCCTCCTATTGGAAATCCATATCCTTGATGACCATCCGGAAGAACTATACTGTATTTATATACTCCTGGTAAACATGCAATATTTGCAGCTTGTTCTAAAGTTAGATCTGTTTTCATTTTATCTAGTAAAAATTCATCTGCAAAGATTCTTGCTGGAACCCGCATACATGGCTTGTAGTTTTGCGGTATTTCCCAAAGGTATTCATCCAATTTTTTAAGAGGTCCTTTATAACTCATTTCCTCCACCATATTTATGGTCTCTTTAAAATTTTTAAGTATTTTTGGTAATTATGCATGAACTTTGGTATATAATACCATAATACTATTTGTAAAAAACGGAAATAGGGGTCAACATCGGTTCGAAAGCAGATGTAAGATAGTATAGTTATTAAGAAAATTTACGGGTTATATTCGGTGTATAGTATTTTCTTTATTTCTTTTATTGTTTGGTGACCTATTCCTCTAAGTTGTTTCCATTTATCGACATTCTGGATAGCTTTCATTGGTGTCTTGAAAACCTCTAGTATTTTTTGGGCGCGTACTGTTGATATGCCTGGTAATCCAGCTAAAAAGAATATCTGCTGTTGAGAAATGCTTGAAAGCTTGGGCTTCAATCTAATTATCGGTATCTGTTTCCTATGCTTTCTTTTTTCCTCTTTGCCTAAAATATCCCTTAACTTTTGATAAATAAATAGTGCAGTATGTAGCGCGTCAAAAGTCTCTACTACTGTGACTCCTCGTCTTTCTGTTTCTTGTTTTAGGGCTTCATAAGCTTTTGGACTAAGCCTTACCTTTTTTTCAACAACTATGTAATGTAGATGGTTTTTTGTTGTACGTTTAATGGGTACATAGATACACTTGTTTATGGGATCTTTCCTAATGGCTAATCCTCCTTCAATGACAAGTATAGGATTGCCGTACTTTTCTGACATGGACTCTATCTGTTTCTCTAATCTTGGTAATCCTTTTTGTGAACCCTTTAGAGTGTGTATAAGATCCATCACAGTTTTTCTCTCTATTACAGTTTCATTTGGAAGGAGATAATCCCCTATCGGTAAATGATTGACTCTATATGTGATATTCTCTTTCTCAAGAATCTTTATGAGAATATTTGCAGCTCCACTTTCGCTTCGAGTCTCATGGACGTCGATCACAATAGAAGGAACTTCCCCAAACAATGTTGCTTGCAAATAGCACACCTTCAAACTAAAATTTTCTCAGCCCTACTAACTAAAATGATAATATTAACAATATAATTATAAGTTGTGGAACCGCATAACAATTTTAAACTCAGTGATCAATTGGAGGTTTTATCTTTCTCCTCTCCTCTCTTGGTCGGTTTTTCCATTTTTCAAATTCTTCTGATGGAGGATCTTGCTGGTATAACATCTGTCTATTAGCTTCTAATGGTCTATGTTCTTTGTTTAGATATTCCGAGACACACATGATCTCATGTTTATTCATTTTTGCTTCTCCCACAGCCGACTGTAACCACACTTTCCAATCTAAATCTCTTAGTAGATGGTGATCTACTATTATGAGACGTACATTTCTTGCGAGTTTAGTAAGGTTCTCTTTCGCTTTTCTAAGCGTATC
The DNA here is from genome assembly GCA_016840485.1 of Candidatus Baldrarchaeota archaeon. Lineage (GTDB taxonomy): Archaea > Asgardarchaeota > Baldrarchaeia > Baldrarchaeales > DXJG01 > DXJG01. The sequence goes on along the minus strand of JAEOSG010000004.1, from coordinate 27,732 downwards.
TTCTTTTATTCTGTAGCTTTCCAAATAAGTTGGCGGGCCGCTCACATATATTGCATTAGGTTTTTCTTTTAGAATCAGATTTAGCGTTCTTTCACTTACGGGTCCTTGAACGTCTGATGTATGGATAAAAGTTTCATCTTCATATTTTATTGTACACATAAGTACATATCCTAGGGGCGTATTTTCCTCTCCATGTGGTACTGGAGTTGAAAACTTTATTATGGTGTTTCCAAACACGTAGGACTTTCCATCCGCAAACTCAACTTTTTTAGCTACTTTTCTAACATCTTTGTAGAATGAGTAACCTCGTTTTCTCTGACTAAAATTAATATTTTCTTGATAATCTTTACCTAGAACAATCTTATCTGCGTAGATTGCTTCTGCTATTTCTTTACTGCTCCAAATATATCTGTATTCTTCAAAAAACGGTTTAAAATGATCCCAATGTAAGTGGCTCAGCGTGACGATATCTGCATAGTATGCATATCTTATAATTTCTTTTGTCGCTCTTTCAACAGCTTTATACTCAAGCGGATGAGGTACTAACCCGTACCTAAAACCCAGCGCCGCTGAAGCATCAATTAATATGCTTACGTCGGGGGTTTTTACAAACGTTGCCATGGATCTAACGCCAAGACTTTCAGCTGCTAAGGGCTTAATCTTTATGTATTTTAACGTTAATCCTCTCGTCAAGGACATCTCCATATCGTAAGTTTAGTTGTCATCCTTTAAAATAAAAAAAGACCAATAAATATTATTTACCTTCTTGTTGAGCCATATATTTTAAGAGATCCACTAGCCTACACGAGTAACCCCATTCATTATCATACCAGCCAAGAACTTTTACCATATTGTCCTTTTCATCTAGAACTCTTGTGCTCAGCCCATCTATTATGCATGAATGAGGGTTTCCTATGATATCTACAGAAACTATTGGATCTTCCGTATATTGAAGAATACCTTTCAATTTACCTTCTGCTGCTTTTTTGTATGCTTCGTTTACTTCATCTACTGTTACTTCACTTTCAAGTTCTGCTACTAAGTCTGTTATTGACCCATCTGCTACTGGAACTCTCAAAGCTATTCCATCTAACTTTCCAGCTAGTTCTGGGAGAACTAAACCTATTGCGACGGCAGCTCCGGTTGTGGTGGGTATGATTGAGAGATTTGCAGCTCTAGCTCTTCTAAAATCTTTGTGAGGGAAATCCAGCAGTCTTTGGTCATTTGTATATGCATGACACGTGGTCATAAACCCCTTTTTCACGCCGAAGTTTTCATGTAAAACTTTTACCATGGGAGCGAGACAATTTGTTGTACACGAAGCCATTGAAACTATATGATGTTCGTCAGGATTATATATGCTTTCATTTACTCCTGGTACAAGTGTTACGTCTGGATTTTTAGCGGGGGCTGAAATAACTACTTTTCTCGCCCCAGCCTTAAGATGTTTCTCCGCATCTTCTCTATTTCTGAAACGACCAGTCGATTCCAACACTATATCGATACCTAGTTCCTTCCACGGAAGTTTTTCTGGTTCTGGTATTCTTAAAACTTTTATTTCTTTTCCATCAACTATTAGGGCATCTTCTCTATATTCTACCTTTTTTTCGAGCACCCCGTGTACAGAATCATATTTCAGAAGGTATGCTAAAGTCTTTGCATCTGTTAAGTCATTTATTGCCACTATTTCAAAGTCCTTTTGAAAAGACTCATCCTTTAAAGCTGCTCTGAAAAACATTCTTCCTATTCTCCCAAAACCATTTATACCTACCCTTATAACCACGTTATTCCTCTCCTTTCCGACATTTCATAATATTGCAAGACTGTAATTTTGATAAGATTTCATAACTTTTTAAAAATTCTGATAACAATGTCTAGATTTTACTGCCTAATAGTAAAATTTTGAAGACATCCAAGACTGTAGAAGGTTAAATTATTCAAAAACAGCGTTCAGAGTTATTGTTTTTAATACGTAATATGGATTCCTTCCCAGCGACTTTTAAGACAGAGTTTGTTTACGTCTTCTTTTCCAAATTCTAGAAGAAAAATATTAACGAACAATTGAACTAATTATGTTTCAAAGTAAGTATATTAGCTTGAGAGGGTTAGTAATGTCATTTAAAGTTGGTGACATTATGACCAGAGATGTTATAACCATAGAAATTGGAAAAACCGTTCGAGAAGCAGTTGAGATAATGAATGAAAAGGAAATCGGCTGCATAGTTATAACTAAAAACGAAGCTCCAATAGGGATTGTTACTGAAAGAGATGTTTTGAAGAAAATTGTTGTTGAAGGGAGAGATCCGCAAAAAACTAGAGTAGAGGAAATAATGTCTTCCCCTCTCATAACAGGGTCGCCTAATATGACATTGGAAAACGCTGCTAGACTTTTAGTACTGAAGAGAATTAAAAAGCTGCCAATAGTTGATAAGGGAAAACTGGTAGGCATCGTGACTCTATTCGACATTGTAAGATGGGAACCTTTGGCAATTAACATTTTGAGAAAGGCCTTAGCCGAAGAAACCCTCCCTCCACATATGAGGAAATTCTTAAAGTAATAGGTAACGAGGTGTCTCAATATTGATTGTGCCTTACAAGAATAAGTCACCTGACATAAAAAGGGCCCTTTTCGTGGCGCCCAACGCAACTCTTCTTGGAGAAGTTAAATTAATGAGTGGTGTAAGTGTTTGGTTTGGGACTGTTCTCAAAGGGGACAGTAAAGAGGTTTATGTGGATGAAAATTCAGCTATTCTTGAAAATTGTTTCGTTGAAGGATCTAACATAGGAAAAGAGACGTTAATCAGCCATGGAGCTATTTTACATTCGTGTAGTATTGGAGACAATGTTCTGGTCGGCATAGGAGCAATTATATTGGATAATGCAAAAATAGGTGATGATAGTATAGTTGCTGCTGGCTCAGTGGTTCCACCCAAAACTAAAATTGATGAGGGTACTGTTGTTGCTGGCGTACCAGCAAAAGTAGTTAGGGAGATAAGAGAAGAAGATATTATTAATCTTAAGAACTCACTAAAAACTATTAGAGAGAAAGCGTTAGTATATTATAAGATGCTGAGGACGTAGGGTGAGGATAAAAAATGGATGTATTTGAATGTATTAAAGGTAGAAGAAGTATTAGGGCGTTTAAACTGGATCCAGTAAACGAAGAAGATCTTAAAAAAATATTAGATGCCGCTATTCACGCCCCCAGTGCAGGGAATCTCCAAAGTTGGGAATTTGTTGTAGTTCGTGATGAGGAAAGAAAACGTCAACTGGCCCGAGCAGCACTAAATCAAACGTTTATTGCTGAAGCACCGGTAGTCATAGTAGTTTGTGCGAACCTAGAGAGATCAGGTAGGGGTTATGGTGAACGAGGGAGAACTCTTTACTGCATTCAAGATACAGCAGCAGCTATCCAAAACATCTTGCTTGCGGCTTATGCGCTTGGCTACGGTACATGTTGGGTCGGAGCATTCAGAGAGGATGAAGCTAAAAAAATATTGAAACTTCCACGAGATATTCGACCAGTTGCCATTATCCCCATTGGTAGACCTGCTGAAAGTCCGGCCCCAAGGCCAAGAATGCCGCTGGAAAAAGTAGTACACTATGAAATATTTGGGAAAAAAAGGCTATCATAAATAATAAGCTGACTAGAAAAGTTATATTAATTTAAGGCGCTATCGGGTCATCTTACCTTGATTGCCACAATTCTAACAAATTCGGCGGTGTCTTCACTAAAATCAGCAATGCTTTCTATGCATTCTATGAATGTATGTAAGGTTATTGCGTTAAAGGGAGTTTTCAACTGGTCCCAAGACATTTTTACAAGATATCTTCTAACGTCCATATGACTTTCGTCTACAACATGCTCCAGACGGTCGACAGCATCAGCATACTCGATGATTCTCTCAACGGGTTCTTTGCCAAGCCTAATGACCATTTCATACATTTTTCCTACACATTTAACTACATCTTCCATCATTTTCAAGATTTTTTTCTTAAATTCAGCATCACTTATGATAATATTTTCATCTAAGAGGCTTAGTCGTCTTGCAGCGGCGTTTGCAAAATTAGCTACACTATCCAATCTTTTAGTAAGATGGGCAAGATCCTCTCTGTAAGCTGAGCTCAGAGTTCCTTCAGTCAGTAACGTCATAATTCTTTTCCTAATACTGTCAGCTTCGCTTTCAATTTCTGATATTCTTTTAATCCCAAGTTTTGCTTCACTTATTTTACCATCACTGAAAAGTTTGATTACTTTTTCCAATTCTAACACACAATCATAAACCTTTCTGGCATGATCTCTTAGCATCGTTATGATCTTTGCTTCTCTTCTTCCCTTAAGCCATTCTAGTAAACCCGAACTCAACAGCACCCACCATGCATGATTTAAATAATATTTTACGTGTATTTTCTTTTTTAAACATTTGGTAAATCATATGCAAAAATGTGAGTATCACTTTAAGTGACCATATTCTTCTAAAAATTCTAACGCTGCATCTGACAAGTTTTCTTTCACAAATTCTACACCCTTTTGAGTTAAATGAACTCTTACGTAAATCGGGCCAATAGAAAATAATTTCACATATCCTAATTTCCTCAACTTCTCAAGCGAAGTTATGACTAAATTGGTCATTTCACCGTCACTTAATACTGGTTTTCCATCCGGTAGCTGAAACATGGAAACATGACGTAAAATCCGTTTAATGCTTGTAAGATAACGTTTTTTCGCTTCGTATGGACTGGCATAAAGCCACAAAAGTATTATAATATCCACTAATGTAAGTTCAGGGTCTAAATCACGTATTTTTTCTATCGTTCGTGCTAATAATTCAACAACAGGCATTACTATCACAAACTTGTTAAATTTGAGCCGTTACTTTTACTTGATGTAAAAATTTTGTAAACTTTTTCCTTTTCATGTAAGATTTTTTTCTTTTACATTGCAACCGTAAAGTCTAAGTATAAGGGGGTCTAATAGTCTCCTATCCAAAGGAAATATCCTGGTTTTGGCTCTATAAGTAGTCCTTCCATGGAAAGTTTTCTTACAGTCTCTTCTATTTCCTCTAAAGTAAATCCTTTGGCCTTTAAAATCTCGACTAATTCATCATAACTTACAGGTTCATTTTTATCTTTTAAAACGTTAGCTAATGCTTTACGTAAGTTTTTTACTTGATATAAAGAATTCTTCTTTTGCAGAGGTTTTTTCTTTGGAACATATCCCTCCACGGTTTCATCACTTATATACTGTAGAAGCCATGGCTTTGGAAAAATTACGGTTCCTTCCTTTGAAAGTACTTCTAGTTGCTCCCTAACCCAATCCCACTCTAAATTATATTTTTTACATAATTCCCTTAATTCATCAATATTTATTGGATTCGTACAGTTTTCTTTTAACATAATGAACATCCTTCTAGTTTTAGACGAACTTACAACTTCTTTCCCCTCATATGATGATTCGGGTACTTCTTCTACTTCTTCGATCAACTTCGATAATTCTTTCTTTTGGGTCTTTAATGCTTCAAGGTAACTCTTCTCCCCACCTTTCAAATTGTACCTTTTTACAAGAAAAGATGCCTGCCTAGCATCATCAACAACAATAGCCTGTCTAACATCTATTCGAATAATTTTTCCACAAAAACTGCATAATCGGGTCTTCTGACCCAGAGGAGCATATGTAAATTTACCACAAATAGGGCATCTAAAAACAACAAACCTTTTTCTCACATAATCGCCTCACACAAACTATCATAAGAGTTAATCAAATACATTATATGCGATTCAACCCTCATTTTACATAGACACGCAGATATAATATATCAACATTTCCTAAAATATTGAGGGAAAAATATTGAAAAATAAGGAAGCGGAAGAAGAAGTTAAAACATTAGCTGATCTTAAAAAATATCTAGAAGGCGAAGTGGAAAAAAGGAAAAGAGAAATAGCACAACTGGAAAAATTCCTTAACATAGTTAATAGCATATTAGCAAAACTTAGTTTTAAACCAGCAGCAGCACTCGTAAAGGAGGAGAAAGAGCCATCACCAACAAGGGAAATAACTATAAAATCAAGAAGAGGAGAAACTTTAGCCTACATGAAAGTGTATCCAACAATGATTAAAATCACAATCCCCGAAGGTTTAAACATAAACGTAAAATCTCCGCCCTTTAAATCCTTCTTCATAAGGCAAATACTAAGGAAAATGCAGCAGGAAGATCTTGATCTCGTAAAGAAAGGAAAGATCCCTAGCGGAAGGGCACTAGAATATGAAATAGACATCAAAAATGGTAATGTTAAAGAAATTTTAATCAAGAATTATAGGAAGGAAGAAAGAATAAACGAAATAGAAAAAACGATAAGATGGACATTAGAAACAATACTCGATAAAGTCAAATAGCCAAAATTAACTCATAAATAAATGGATCAATATAATAAATACGATTCATTTTAGTGGTTTTGCCTTAATCCTGATAGGTCTTGACTTCTTCGACAAGAACCTTACCGGCAACGACTTGGTCAATTGAATGTATACTTGCACCCAGTTTTTCAAGTTCGCGCCTTATTAACTCATAGTCTAAACTGCTTCCCTCAATGGTTATCTTTACGTTTTCAGTGTCTGCGTCTACCTCTATCAGTGAAATATTTACTCCCTCTACTCCAGGTAGCTTTGCAAGGTTATCTGCAAGTTCTGGAGTAATAGGGCGGTGCGGTTTTAAAACATCAAGTACAAGTCTTTTTATTCCGAGGTTACCCATATTTTTTCAAGACCTCCACCTAAACATCATGCATACTCACAATTTAAAGGTAACGCCGCATTGCACTTAAAATACTACGTTCTCAAAAAATCTCAAGTTTCTATCAGTAACCACAAGAGGTAATTAATAAGTTTGATAATATTCAAATTTTGTTGCATTAACATTATAGATACAAAGTAGGGTGCGGAGTAATGCGTAAAGCAACAACAGAAACATATATTAAAAAACTATTAAAATCAGAGGTTGGCAAGAAAATAGGGGAAATATTACAAGAGCAATACAAAAAATGGAAGCAAAACCTAGAGTTAAAGGACTTTTACCACTTTATCCAACTCATATGGAAAAAATATGAAAAAGAAATCATGAAAGCACTAAAAGGAGAAATACAACTAATCGGACAGTTCAGAGCATTTGCCTTCGAAGAATACGTACACGATCTCATCCTAAGAAAAACAAACCTAAAAAAACTTGGTTTAGACGTGTTCTGGAACGAGCCAATAGAAGTCTGGCGGGGAATCATAATAGACCAAGGAAAATTAATAGAAGAAACATACACCACACAATTTGACCTAACAATAGGCAAACAACAAAACAAAACAATAATACCCCTAATAGTAATAGAAACAAAGGTCGACGTCGACGCACCAAGACTAAAAGCAGTCATGGCCAACTTCTCTCTCCTCAAAACATTAAACCCATCCGTATTCTGCACGCTAATATACATAAACTGGAACGCCAAAAAAACATTAAAACACATAGCAAAAGCAGTAATAAACAACATATACCAATTCAACCCAGAAGAAAAAGACGAAACACAAAAATTCATCCAAGACATAATAAACTACCTAACAATTTAACAAAACAACCAGCAATTAACACCCTAAATCAAATAGCAACGTATAAGACCAAAGAATAGTTGAATGTAGAAGAAATGTGTTGTCGTGAAAGTCAGCTTTCACGACTTGTCTGCACGGGTATTATATTTGGTCTGTAATATCACATTTTACACCGTGTAGGTCTCATGAAAGATTTTTTGCTAGCGACGATGGTGGTGCTTTAAATGGTGAACTTAAAATTGCCTAAAAGGTATGAATATGTAGTTTCTGTTTTGTCTAGGGTTGAAAGGAGAAGAATTCCTCTTAAATCTGGATTAGAAGATATTTTTTCTGGGGAGTCTGTAGATTGGAGGGTTCGTAGTGCTGTTACTGCTCATGTACTTGGAATTTTACGTAATTATCGTTTGATTGATCAAGCTATCAATTTGACGTTGAAGAAAGGTTCTGTTCATATGTTTAAGCCTGAACTTAGAAATATTTTGAGGGTAGCTGTTTATGATATTCATATTAGACGGGCGGTTCCAGCAAGGACTGTAACTATGGTTGCGGTTAATTTAGCAAAGAAGATGCTTGATGATAATGCTGCTCGCTTAGTTAACGCATTGTTAAGGCAAATAGAAGATTTTAAAATAGAGAAGGTTTTGGAGAGAGAGGATAAAGCTGAGGTTTTAGCATTAAAATATTCTCATCCTACGTGGTTTGTTCGCTATATGATTGAATTACTGGGCGAAGAAGAAGCCATAAAACTTTTTGAGGTAAATAATTCTCCTGCTCCAGTTTGGCTTCGCGTAAACACTTTAAAAACGGATAAGGAAAAAATAATAAAAACTTTGGAAAGGGAAGGAACAAAAGTTGCTCTGGATGCAGATCTTCCGGATGTTTTTAGAGTTATTGAGAGTAGAAAGCCGCCAATCCGTTTGTCCAGTTTTTCTAGGGGGCTTTTCTACATTCAAGATAAAGCCTCAGTGCTGGCAGGACACGTTTTAGATCCTAAGCCTGGAGAGCTAATTGTTGATGTATGTGCAGCTCCAGGTGGAAAAACTTCTCATATTGCACAACTTATGGAAAATGAAGGCAAGATTATAGCAATCGATATATCAAGACTTAGAATTAAAGCCCTTAAAAATAACATGAAGAGGTTAGGTGTAAAAATTGTGGAAACAAAAATCATGGATGCAAGAGATATTCCTAGAAAACTTAAGATAGAGGCTGATCGTGTACTCGTGGACCCGGCTTGTTCTTCCACTGGAAATCTCCGTTCTAGACCTGAAGTTAGATTGTGGGTCAAAAAGAAAGACGTTAAAAGATTCGCTAAACTTCAATGGGAAATATTAAAGGCGGCTGCAGAAATAGTTAAAGAAAACGGTATACTTGTATATTCTACTTGTTCCATGACACTAGAAGAAAATGAATATCTAATTAAAAGGTTCATAGAAGATACGAATTCATTTAAGATTGTTAAAGCAGAACCATTTATAGGAAGACCTGGATTTAATGATTTAACCGATGCACAAAGACTTTTCCCACACCTACATGACACTGAAGGTTTTTTCATAGCTAAGCTCGTTAAAACAAGATAACTGTAATATTAACGTATTCTATATTTCTCTCTAATTGCCGGGTTCTCCCTACAGTTCTTGCATAGGTAGGCCTTTATTTTTTTACCTCTTCTTGTGTAGATAACTAATGGTTTTTCTCTTCTATCCGAGAGTACTGCACCGCATTCATAACATTTTCTTCTCGACATATCTGTCACATCCATATACCAAATTTTCTCATTTTAATATCTATTCTTTTACGTTCTAACTCTTGAACTACTTTGTTTTGAGGTTTTCCTCTAATAATTTTTAATAATGCAATTCTAGCTATATCCGTGTTTTCAGGTCTTCCAAGTATTCCAACGGTTCCCTCTTCTTCATTTATTTTTATTTTTGTCTCCGTCAAATGCTCTATAGCCTCTTTTACTTTTCCTTTTGTTCCGATAAGTCTCCCTAAAGTTCTTTTAAGTTTGTTTCCACTGCCCACTAGTTCTTTAACATCTATTGTTTGTAACACTAAGTCGGCATCCATCATTTGAAGTATATCCAGTTTATCATATCCCATGGAGATTGCTTCTATGACTTGTTTTACTTTCATAGCCATATAGGGGTCTTCTGTCTCTATTCTGACAATACCACCGGATTCTAATGTCAATGTGACTTTCATTTTTTCCTCAATTTGCTTCTTTAATGTCTTAAACTTCTCAAACATTTTTTCTTCGATTTTCGCGTACATGGCAGATGTCATCACTTAAGCCTCGAATACTTGGTTCTTTTCTTTTTCTTAGAAAAATTTATTTTTGGATTTTGTGGTGTAAAGCTGGAACTTAGGTGGCCGTGAATATAATTCTCACATTTAAATTTAAGGACTGCGGGGGTGGTATCGGTGGCCACGGCTACCAAAGAAGAAAAAACTGAAATTAAAACTTGCTCTGAAAAATTTTTGAATGGTCTTGAACAAATATCTGAGCTTGCTATTAAGACCGCAATAAAAAATAACCATAGAAGAATGTTTGTTTTTTGTGGAAGTGACAAGAGGGTAATTGATGCCGCCTATAAAGTTTTCTCCAAATTCATTGAAATTAAGGGCGATGTACAAATAAGAATGCTCTATGTAGCAGTAGATATCTCTTCCGGACGTGAAAAGGAACTATACATGGAACTTAAGTCAAGGATAGAACAAAATCATAAAAAAGTCGAAGTTAATGGAATTAGTTTTAAAAATACAGATAACGTTATGGGACAAACTTTTGATGTATTAGTTTTAGATCTAAATAGAGATTTAAACCCAAATGACCTTGGCCGGTTAATTGAAACTGTTAGTGGCGGTGGAATCATCATAATATTGGCTCCTCCAATGGATAAATGGTTGGTTATGAAAACACGCTTCCACAAAAAACTCATAACACCTCCATGGACTATTGATGACGTTCCTGGAAGATTCAATAAAAGATTTATAAGAAAATTAAAGGAACATCAAGGCATTTATATTTTTGATGTAGATGAAGAGATTGCCTTGAAAGTTACTAAAGAACAGATTTCTAGTAAAAGTCACATGACCATAAGTATTCCGGAAGAACACATGTTACCGAAAGAAGCCTATGAAATGGCTCTAACCCAAGGACAAGTAAGAGCCTTAAAAGTAATGGAAAGATTTTTGATAAAAAGGGAAAAGAAACCTGTTATAGTTATGATTGCCGACAGAGGACGAGGAAAAAGTGCCATAGTCGGAATAGCCATAGCCGCAATAGCACATGAATTAAAGAAAAGTTTTCCCTCAGGCAGAGTGTCCATTCTAGTAACTTCTCCACAAATAGGAAATGTTAGGACACTTTTTGAATTTGCTATTAGAATGCTTAAAAGATTTGGCTATTCACCGAAAGTTAAAACACGAGATTATTATATTGAAGAAGTAACAGCTTCAGGAATTAGAATATTTTATGAATCTCCGTGGGATGCGATTGAGCGAAAGGCTGATATCACTGCTGTGGACGAAGCAGCGGGCATCCCTATTCCGTTGCTCTTCCGTCTATTAAGAAAAGCTAAGAGAATTATATACTCATCCACCATACATGGTTATGAAGGAGCGGGTAGAGGATTTTCTATAAGATTTCTAGGAGGATTAAAGGAAATTAAAAACATAGAAATCAATATGGTTGAATTGGAGGAACCTATCCGTTATAGTGAAGATGATCCCATTGAGCAATGGCTTTATGACGCTCTTCTTCTCGACGCAGAGCCAGCTCAGCTTTTAAGAAAAGATATAGAACAAATAAAAAAGATGAAGGTCGTATTCAAAAAAGCCAACTTAGATGAGTGGTTCATAGATGGCAACGAAGAAAAACTAAGACAATTTGTTGGCATCTACGTATATGCACATTATAGAAACCAACCTAAAGATGTAGCACTCCTCGCCGATGCCCCCCACCATAAGGCCTACATGCTTGAGACAAAGAACGGAAAAATTGTTAACGCTATTCAAGTTGCGTTAGAGGGAGGACTACCTGACGACGTTATAAAGGAAATCTATAGCGGGTTTGAGCCAGATGGAAACATAATACCAACTCTTGTGGAAAAACATTTTCGGGATGTAGAGTTCCCAAAACTTAAAGGGTATAGAATCGTTAGAATTGCAACACACCCACAAGTTATGAGCATGGGACTGGGAAGTGAGGGTTTATCAAGACTTTGCGAAGAAGCTAAAAAAGAGGGGTTAGATTGGGTTGGAGCTGGTTTCGGTGCAACACCAGAACTCCTTCGATTCTGGATCAAAAACGGCTTCATACCAATACACGTTAGCCCGAGAAGAAATCCTATTAGCGGAGAATATTCTACGATAGTAATAAAACCCCTTTCTGATAAAGCAAAAGAAATTACCAAGTTTATTTTCAAAGAGTTTAAAATAAAATTTGTTGAATGGTTACGAGACCTACATTACGATATGGAACCAGAAATAGCTATGTATATTCTCAACTCAAAATTAAAAGGTGTAGAAGAAAGGTTTCACGAATTAAGTTTAACGGAAAGCCAGCGGAAACGGCTTGAAGCATATGTTAAGGGTGCACTATACTATGAAGTTGTTTGCGACGTAATTCGCGAAATAGTAAAAATGTACTTTTTAGATCATACTTCAGATAGAGTAAAGCTTTCCGAAGGAAAAACGTTGTTACTTATTTTAAAGAGTCTTCAAGCAAGAAGTTGGAAACAAACCTTGGACGTAATTAACCTAGAACCTGCAGCAGCATATACGATGTTCAGGAGCGCAATAAAGAAACTCTACAAAACTTACATCGGAAAAATAGAATGACCAGGTGATATCATTGCCAAAAAAGTTTAGAAAACACTTATTCTTTGACGGAAGGTACGCCGAAAAGATACTAAAAGAAGAAAAAACATCGACAATCAGAGTGGGGAAATACTCTATAAAAAGGGGGAGAAGTTTCTACATCCATGCCCGGGGACATGTGCTTGGCAAAGCAGTTGTGACTAACGTTAAAATAAAACCTTTAAAAGAGCTTACAGATGAAGATGCAAAACGAGATGGATTTAAAAATAAAAAGGAACTCTTAAAAGCTTTGAAAAAACATTATGGTAAACTGGATAAAGACACCCCTGTAACAATTATAGAATTTAAAATACAAGATAAATTTAAAGATGAAATATCATCATCCGACTTCGCATACGGCGGGTATAAAGCAACTGAAATAGCTAAATTAGCACTCACCCATGACTTTGATCTATCCGAGAAAGAAAAAGAGATACTTAAAACTTTACTAAGTACAGGAAGTATAAGAAAAACCGCCAAGCAGATGGGTAGCCTAAATAAACGTTTTATAATTAGAAAAATTCTAAAAAAAGTTTTCAACACCTTAGTTAAAGAGAACATTATAACACCAAAAATTAAAAGGTACGAAGAAGACATTTAACAAATCTACCTTCAAAACCTTATAGAGGGTTTAAGATGTCGATAAGAGAACCGGCAGCAATAGGTTTTTACCCGCTGGATCCCCAAGAAACGATAGAAACTATAGAGAGATCCTATTTAAACACACACGGCCCAAAAGCCTTGCCAAAGGTTAATGAAAATGGGGAAAGAAAAATTGTTGCAGGAATAGTTCCCCACGCAGGGTACGCGTACTCAGGACCTGTAGCAGCCCACTTCTATTACGAGCTTGCAAAAGACGGAAAACCTGAATCTTTCATCCTTCTCGGTCCAAGTCACACTGGCTACCCAGGTATTGGAATAATGACAGAGGGTATATGGAAAACACCCTTAGGAGAGGTACCAGTAGATGAAAACCTTGCAAATGTAATCTTAGAAAATTGTGACATAATATTAGACGCTCCAGAGGCGCACGAAGGAGAACATAGCTTAGAAGTCCAATTACCATTTCTTCAGCATTTGTATAATGGAAAATTTGCAATCGTACCCATAGCAATAGGCATGTCAGACTTTGAATCCTGTCAAGAGGTAGGCATAGCAATAGCGAAAGCTATAAAGAATACAAACAAAGACATTGTAATAATAAGCAGTACGGATATGACGCATTACGGTACATATTACGGATACACGCCAGCTGGCGTCAGACCACTGGAAAAAGTCTTAGAATGGATATATCAGACGGACAGACAAATTATTGAAAGAATTAAAAAGTTAGATGGAGAAGGGGTAATAAACTACGTCTTCGACCAAGGCTTAACCATGTGTGGATTCGCTCCAGTAGCCGCAATGATAGAAGCCATTAAAAACATTGGAAAAGTAGAGGCAAAGGTACTGAAATATGAAACTAGCTATGACATACGAGGAGGAGATGCTACAGCAATAGTAGGATATTTAGCGATGGCTTTTTATAGGACACCCTAAATCGATAACCCGTATTCTACATCAATATTATACAAAGTCACAGGTTAAACACAGGGTCGTAAAATCGATTTATGGTGAATGAGGTGAAAAAAATGACTGAAGAATTTCTCCCGATAGTCAAATCACCGTCTTGGAAACACGAGTTAAGAAAAGGAAAAGGATTCAGTATCAGCGAAATTAAAGCGGCTGGAATAAATATCACCGTCGCAGCAAAACTTGGCATACCGGTTGATAAAAGAAGAAAAACTATACATGAAAAAAATGTAGAAACCCTAAAAAAATATTATCAGCAATTTAAAGATGAAATTGAGAAACCCCTACTTCCAAAAGTTGATAAAAAAGTAATCGAAGAATTAACCAAGGTACCGGGTGTAAATATACATATTGCGCGAATACTCGCTAAAAAAGCCTCAATACTCTCTATAGAAGATCTTGTAAACAGCAATGTTGATGAACTGTCAAGGAGGACGGGTTACTCAAAAAGTAGAATCAGAAGATGGATCGCAGCTGCAGAGAACATGATTCGCTAATGCTGTGGCACACCCCTCAGCTTCTTCTCATCAAATATTCGAAGAAGCCTTCCGGGTGTGTGCCTCATCGGTGTCCCCCGCTGCGGAGACACGGCATCATCGCATCCGCCGAAGGAAACTCAACCGGCACTGTGACGGCGGGGATATCATCCTCTACTGAGTAATCATACTACATGGATTTTAATAACCTTTGGTAGATGGAAAGTATCATTATAATTTTTAAGTAGATATTATAGTATGTTGGTGTATCAGGTTGGTGCTTTTATGGGTTACGGTAAATCGATAATTGTCGGCATAATTAGTATCCCAGTGGTGTGTTTATTCACCATTGTTGCAAAAATGCTTCCATCTGACATTTTATACCACTTTCAAAGGCAGTCGATTAGCAGTTTTTCTGTGTTCCTCGTAAGTATATCGGAGTTTATCCTTTTTTCTCAAGAACGAATTTTTTCATGGTTGATATGGTATACCTGTGGACTAATAGCCGGTTTGGCTGCTCGAGGAACCCTTAAAGGAATATTATCCGCTTTTTCTATCCCAATAGTATGGGCAGTCCTTTACTGGGTCTTATTTATACTTTTGTCTGCTGAAATTTCCATGAGCATTTGGGAAATCATTAATGAACTATACATCCTCACAGATATTACAATAAGATTTGGAGTAATAGCTGCAGTTGGTGGGGGCTTAGGAGGAGCAGCAACAAGGCAGAGGTAGATATCTACAATGTCAACCAAAGATTTCATTTTAAAAATCGCTCATATAATACTTCCAGTGTATTTAACCTATTTACTAACATTTAACAGATATTCTGAGATAAACTACGAACCATTGCCCATCTTTTTATTCCTGGTACTTAGAGAGGTTAGTTTCCATTCATGGAGAGTTTTGCTAGCGTGGCTTATAACGGGTATTTTAGTAGGGGGGGCGTTAAAAGATTTACAAAAACACGTGTCTTCTATTTCAATTACCATCTTTACGTACGCATTTTTGAAATTATACTTACTTACCCACTATAATATAATGTCTTGGAACACTTTACCTTTATTCCAAAAAATTTGGGGTGTACTTTCAATAATTGTCAACTTTATATTAAATGGAGTAGTATCGATTGTTCCTACAATCCTAATAGTACTACTTAGGAAGAAAAACAATATACAAGTTTTACAGCAAGAGTTTAAGCCTATAAGATGCCTTGTGTGTGGAAGAATGTACGAATCTAATCCAAAATACTGCGTAGTCTGTGGAACACAAATGGGAGAGGAAGAAAAGACCAATAATTAGGTTTGTGATTTACTTTACTTTTGTAAAAAATATATGTCTTTTCTAACGTCCTATGTTTCATTAGGAATATTACAATTCATAAACGAAACATTTAAATAGTTCGCAACATAGAGTGATATTGGCCGAGCCAGTCCTGCAAAGTGTAATATATCTATTTGTCGGATTTTTGGTTCTCGCCCTCCTCCCCTCTCCCCCCAGGACTGGCAATGAGGCCGGCATTCTTTCAATGATACCAGTTTAACTTAGTTGTGAGTATAATAACATACTATTTCCTCATTCACCGAGTCAACTCTTACAAATCCAAATCGTTCAAATTGAACAACTTGATTAACTTTCAAATTTTTACAATTATATTCTCCAACACCTTTGATTTCATTTCCATCTGGCATAATCACTTTTATATCTACATAATTTTGCGTAGGAACCCAATGAATAATTGGTGCTTTTACTCTTCTAGCTTCATGAACACTCCAACTATAAAATTCTCCTTCAATAGCTGTTTTTCTAACTGAAGTGACCTTAAAATTAAATAGATCTTTCAATCTTATTATATTCCCATTTTTTAAGAGATCTAGGTCTCTCTGGCTTACAAATAACTCAACTATATTATCCTTTACAGTTAGAGGTATATCTCTATATCCCAATTCTGGTTTTTCAGGGTGAAGAGGAGGTTTTGCGACAATTTTTTCTTCTGGTATATTTTCAATTCTTAAACGTACAGGGTTATCTACAAAGAAATATCTTAGTGCAATGGGGTCAATTAACCTACGATTATAGGCGTAAAGATTTGATGGACTATACTCTATATCAACTATGCTTAGTCCTAAGTCTAAAATAGCTCTTCTAAGTGCTTCAGGTTTTATTCCTCTCTTTGCTAGGGACTGCAAACTCCAAGTTCGAGGATCATCCCAACCTCTATAGACCCCTTCTTCGATAAGTTTTCTAGCTTTACGTTTGCTTAATGTTATTCCTTTAAACAGTATTTTCCCATAGTGTATAAACTCCCTTCTAGGCCAGTTAAAAAGCTTCCATATGAATTCTTCCATCATATCTTCTTTAATCAAATCTTTTCCTCTAAGTATATGGGTTACACCTAGAAGATGATCATCAATTCCCCAAGAGAATTCCAATAAAGGCCACACCCTATATTTTGTGCCAACTCTCGGATGTTCTCTTTCAGATATTCTCATAATCACGTGGTCTCTCATAGCTGGATCTGGATGATTCATTCCTGTTTTCAACCGAACAACAGCTTCTCCTTGTGAATATTCTCCACTAAGCATTTTCTCCCAGTGTTCTAAATTTTCTTCAACGGTTTGATTTCTATGTGGGCATGGCTTGCCTGGTATCTTATATTTTATTCTCCATTCATCTGCTTTGCATAAGCATACATATGCATGACCCTGTTCCAAAAGTTGTTTGCAATATTTGTAAAAAATTTCTACGCGATCGGATTTGTAGATGGTTTTATGCCATTTAACGCCAAGCCATTCCAGACCTTCCCTAATTAAATCATATGCCTCTGGAATGATTTTATGTTCTTCTGCTCCTATGGTATCATCATAAACTAGGAGAAGCTTTCCGTTATAACGTTTAGCATATTCATCGTTAAGAATAACCATTCTTGCATTACCTATGTGAAGAGGGCCGGAAGGGAAAGGGGCCATCCTCATAACAATTTTTTTCCATTTCTCAACATTGGGCAATGGCGGAAGTTCCTTTATTTCTTTTATCTTTTTTTCTTCAAGTAACTCTGGGGCAATTTCTCTTAATTTACTGCGTTGTTCTTCCAATGTAAGAGAATTTACAGCTTTTACTACATCTCTTACCATTTCAATTATTTCACGGGCCTTAGGTCTCAACTCTGGGTGTTCTCCCATGATCTTACTCATGACAGCTTTTTCATCGGCCTTACCATCATGCTTTACAGCATTAGCTAATGCAAACTTAACAATTGTTTTTCTTATTTCGTTACTCATATTCGCGGCCACTTTTGTTCCCTCAAAATTAATCAACAATTTCCGGTGTTTATAATTTACTTTCAAAGTTTCTCCTAAAGATTTTCATTATTTAAAAGTTTTTAATTAAAATTGATAACGATTTAAATTCTACATAAATAAACTAGGAAAATTCTTGGGAGAAACATTGTTTATTTAGGTTTCTGTTTTTTTAAGAAATCCTTAAATTTCTTAGCGTCCTCACCCATGTACAGGTTGTTAAATAAGATGTAAACTTTTTCTACAGTCAAAGTTTTTACTTTAGAGAACAAATACTCAAAATCCTTTGCCGAATATTTATATCTATACATTTTTTTACCGGGAGGAGCCCCATGAAGCCTAAAGTATGCTATATTTTCGACAAAGTGTTGTGGGTCTTGCGCAAAGGGGTCAACAACATGAATCAAATTTAATCTCTCGCATATATCCTTAACTATGTCAGAAGTCCAGTCCTTCCCTCTAGGTTCCCATCCAATGACGAGGTTCCCTCTATCGATGGAATTAAAGAATTCTGTCATGTTTTTTAGGTTTTCTTCCGAGGGCTTAAATTTTGCAGGGGTCTGCATTATGCAGATTTTACTTTTTAGAATTTCACAAATATTTTTGGTGGTTTCCCAAGCCTCGAATACTGCGTTTGTAGGTTTAAAAAAGCCATATTTATCTTTGTTTTTTTCTGAGATTTCTATTCCTGCCTTTTTATAGGTTGGTGAGGTTGCAGGATGCGTTATTAATTGCCATGCCTTTACTACAAATTCAAAATTATGTGGGGCATTTTTTCTCCATTTTTCAAGGGTATTTAGCCTTGGTGGTTTGTAAAATGTTTTTTGAACTTCAACAAGGTTGAATTCTTCAAAATATTTTTTCATTCCACCGGGAAAACCACAACATCCAACTTTAATATTCATATATTTTTTCCTCCAATGCTAGTTTCATATATGAATTTTGCAAGTTTAAGAAAAACATCGTTAACATTTTCTCCCGTTTTCGCGCTGGTTCTGTAATGAGGAATTTTAAAGGACTCTGCAAGTCTTTTTTCTTCGGATACGCTGACTTTGCGGTTTTTAATTAAATCAACTTTATTTCCAACTAAAATCAATGGAATCTTTCCACAATATTTCTGAACTTCATCAAACCAATCCTTTAAATGTTTAAAACTGTTTCTATTTGTTATATCGTATACCAATAGTCCGCCGGCAGCCCCCTTATAGTATAAGGGTCTTAATTTTTTAAATCGCTCCTGGCCTCCGGTATCCCATATTTGTAGCTTTACGGGTTTTCCTATACCTAGATCAACATTCTTAGTGTATAAATCAACTCCTATCGTCATTAGATAACTATCAATAAAATATCCATGAGCAAATCTAATAGTTAAACTAGTCTTACCAACACCAGCGTCTCCAACAACAATAACCTTAAACAAATAACCTTCTGTCATTGCGAAGCCTCAAAATTTCCCTAAAATTATTTTATCAAAGCAATATAAAATTGTTTACATGTATGTGTATAATATGTCGAGAATAAAATTATTATGTGGTTAGGATAACTAATGCGTCTCTGCTAAGCCGCCTTAATGAATTTCTCCTCGTATTTTCTTAAAAACTCCGAAGCTTCCTTTATGTCTGAGAACAATTTCCGTACTCGTTCGATGTCTTCGATATGTACTTCCTTTCGTCCTTCCTCTCTAGCATTAACAGCCGCTGGCGTGATCAGGAGTGAAGCAAATCTTAAAGAACTCTCTACCGCAATGTCGGCCAGCTTATTTAAAGCTTCTTTGGTAAGCTCGACTCCTTCAGCTCTGGCTCTGATCTTTAGTATTTCCATGACTTCTTCTCTAGAGTAGGGCCTTGTACGAATTATTAGAAGTCTGTCTAGAAAATCAAGAGGCATTCCCATTGGGGAAATGTAGTCGGTTCCACGGATTTTTGTTATGCCACGATTTGTGGCTAAGATAATGATTGGCGCTAGTTCGCTTTCCATGGCCCGCGTTAGGAAGGAGAAGGCTTCTAGATCTAGGAGACTTGCTTCGTCGATGAAGAGAACTCCTGGAAGAATTTCTGCTTTACCTTGTTCTACCCATTCTTTAACCATCTCATTAACTTGCTCTCTGATTTCAGGGTCAATTTCCTTTTCTTCCCTTCCTCCAAAGAACAATGAGAGAAGTGTAGCACCCGATCTTCTTGCAGTCATCTCATCCAAGTCGTTTAGAGTAACTGTGTAGACAAATTCCTTTTCTTTCAATATCGGTCCTGAGGGAACTGGAATTATTCGTTCAGCTTCAATATCATATGTTTTTTCTCTTTCTGCGCTGCGTCCAAGTCTAGTTACCCTTCCAGTTTCAGCGTCTATCATTATTATATCGCCTTCTGATATTCCCTGATTTATGAGTTGCATTGCTACACTCTGACCCACTTCAAATGTTTTTGTTTCATTTTTTGTTCTCAATGTAATTCTTGCAGACTCTGGTATTTGCATGTAAGGATTGTAGGGATTTCTGGTCATTTTTATGTCTAAACTTTTGACTTCTCCTTCGTATATTTTGCGTAATTCATGTATCCTGACACCGATTGATTTACGCATGGCACTCATCAATATTTCTGTCTTCTTTTTCTCTTCGCTGTAGATCTCACTACCTGCAATCATTACAAAGGGTACGTCTTCTCCTAATTCCTTTGCAATTGCTATTGCAATTGCGGTTTTCCCAGTTCCCGGTGGACCTGCTAATAAAACAGCTCTTCCTGCCATCTTTCCATCCTTAATCATGTTTACTATTATACCTGCCGCTTCTCTTGCTTCCGTTTGACCAACCATGCCATCTGCAATAAGTTCAGCTTTCAAACCTTTTAGTCCAAGACCTTTAATATGACTATGGGCACCGATTCTTTCAAATCTTCCTGGTCCTCGTACTTCTCGAATCTCCGCCACCTCACAACCCTCCTGTCATCCAATAACTACTATTAGAAACAACGTTCAAAATTTAAAGTTCACGTTGATAATATTAGTTCTCAAAAAGTTTAGGATCACGTAGAGAAAAATTTTCATTCTTAGTCTCTTCATTATAGTCAAAGTCTATAATGACATTTCTTTTTTACAAAGAAAGATTTTTGATTGTGTTGACATGGTTGTATAGATGAAACATATATTCTAAAAATAAAATAAAAATTTTAATAATTTTAATCAAAGTTTTTAAAGCAAAGCTTAAATTTATATATGGCTACATACTATTAGAGTGGAAGCGTGAGAAGAAGGCCAGTATAGGGCGAAAGGCTCCGTCAAATGTGTGAGTAGGTCTCCCCCCTCCTCCCCCTCGCCACTGATATTGTGCATTTGTGGCGTGTTTCTGTTTTTTGACGGAGCCCGCCAAACCTTAATTTACTACTTTTACAAATTAACATTGAGAATTTTTGGGAGGTTTCCTTCGTGCTTCACCATCTATTTGTAAATACAAATATCGAGTCGGAGACAATAGAGGTGGAGAAGGGAATTTCTTTATTTATTTTCAGGCTAGGAGACGGGAAACCGCATGTTTTTGTAATAAGTGGGATTCATGGAAATGAACAAACTGGGGTCTACGTAGCAGAAAATCTTATTGAAAAACTTAGTAAAACGGAGCTTTTTGGAAGCATAACTATAGTACCAGTTGCAAATCCACCAGCCTTTAGATGTAAATCTCGCAACTCACCCATGGACGGTCTAGACATGAACAGGGTCTTCCCAGGAAATAGGGAAGGAACAGTCACAGAACGTTTAGCTGCAGAAATATGGGAACAAGCTATACAGGCAGATTATATCATAGACTTACACTCCTGTGAAGAGGAGTGTATACCGTATGTGCTTGCTTTACATAGAGAGTTTAGCTACGTTAAATCACTTGCATATAAAGTTGGAATACCCTACGTTATCGAATCAACAGGAACACGTGGGCAGCTATTTGTTGAAGCAAGCCGAGAAGGAATACCAGCGATAATAATCGAAATGGGAGGCAAGTGTTCTGTAGATCTACAGTCGGCAGTGCGAGTTAGAGATTCCCTCTTAAATTTTCTTACATCTCTGGGCATAATTCAAGGATATGAATTAGAAAGTAAACCGGAATTCTATGGAAGAATAGTTGAAATAAGAGCACCCACAGATGGATTATTCATACCAAAATCCTTCTGTGGATCAGAAATAAGTGAAGAATCGCCAATAGGAGAAATAAAAAACAAAAACAACATAACTTCGCCCCTTAATGGACTGCTAGTTTACATTAAAAAGGTAATGTATGTATTCAAAGGTGAAAAAATCGCAGGAATAGCAACAAAATTAAAACATTAATAAGAGAGCTACGAACTTGTTAAAATCATCAAACACTTAACTACTATGATCAAAGATATGAGAAGAATGGAAAAATTCAAAACACTACCTATAATTAAACTAGTAATCACAAGATTTTTTAGAACTACTTTTAATACAAAAAGAGATGCCAAAAACGGTATACAGGAAATAAACAGAGTCACAGCATCATTTGATATAGCTATTACAATAGCATCGAGAAACCAAATAGTTAACACCACGAGAATAAATATAAGTAAGAACATAGTTGCTCACCTCAAAATTAAGTATCGGCATCCAATGTATATAAAGTCAAAACTAAAATAGAAACTATAAGAATTCTTCCGATCATGCTTGCTCTCACATGAACGATTCAAAATTTATGGGTGTGGTCATGTTGACCAAAATATGGATTGATGTACTTACCCCGAAGCAACTATTATTTCTCACAAAAATTTCAAAAAAACTAGAAGAACACGGTTTTGAAGTTTTTCTTACTTCAAGAGAGTATCAAGAGGTTTGTGAACTCATAAAATTAAAGGGATTAAATATACCAATAATCGGTAAACATGGAGGCTACCGCCTTAAAGATAAACTATTAGCAAGCACTGAAAGAATTTTATTCCTAATTCGTCACATAGAAAAAATAGAACCAGACATAGCTTTATCTTTTTCATCTCCTGAAGCGGCACGGGTAGCCTACGGGCTCAACATACCACATGTATGTGTAAATGACTCCCCTCATTCCGAAGCAGTTGCTCGATTAACAATTCCATTATCTAAATTACTATTTACACCAAAAATAATCCCTAAAAAAGTTTGGGAAAAATATGGAATACCTAAACAAGCTATCATTCAGTATAGAGCACTGGATCCCGTTACATGGATCAAGGACTTTCAACCAAATCCAGAAATCTTAAAGAACTTAAAATTGAACTTAAAACAGCCGATTGTCACGATAAGACCAACAGAAGCTTACGCGGCTTATCTTAGAGGAAAGATATCCAATATTTGTCCAGTTACGATAAAAATAGCACAAAAATTGCTTAAACTTTTAGAGAACAAGGTCCAAATAGTAATTATACCAAGGTACAAGGAGCAAAGAAAAGTATTAAAGGAAAAATTAGCAGAAAATGTTGTAATTCCTGAACATGCTATTGACACTGCTAGTCTCCTATACTACTCCAGCTTATTTATAGGAGCGGGGGGTACAATGAACATAGAAGCCGCTCTTCTGGGAAAACCGGTCATATCGTGTTTCCCAGGAAAAACCACACTTGTTGAACGCTACTTGGTAAATGCAAAGTTAATATATAGGGTAAAAAATCCAGAAAAGACAGTTAAATTAGCATTAAATATTTTACAGAATGCAGAAAAATTTTTAAGTTCCCATAAGGAACGAGCACTAAAAATATTAAACCATATGGAAGATCCGGCCGAGGTTATTGCAAAAGAATTAAAAAAACGTTTAAATAAGTTACTATGAATAGGAGAATGATAAAATGATATCAGCTCCTGATTTAATATATGCTGCAACAGGCTTTACTATTTCCTTTATCATAACTTTCATTTTAGTGCCTTTTCTAATTCGAAAGTTCAAAGAAAAAGGCATCGTGGGCATTGACGTTCACAAACCCGAAAAACCAGAAATACCTGAAATGGGAGGATTAAGTATTTTAATCTCTATCATTGTTTCAACAGTTTTCCTCATCATAGTATGTAACAATCTAACGAAGTTTTTTATCACTTTTTTAATAGTGGTTATAGTAGTAGGAATTGTCGGAGCAATAGACGATATTAAACCCCTAAACCCAAAATTGAAGCCAACTTTAACAGCATTGGCATCTTTACCAATAATAATTTTTGGGACATATGTTCCAAGGCCGGTGTTTCCTATAATTGGAAAGACAAGGTTAACCATAGTGTATCCATTACTTATAGTAGCAGGTCTAGCAGTGTCGACTAATGCTGTAAACATGCTAGACGTATTTAATGGTTCCATGGCTGGTACTTGCAGTATACTTCTCTTAACTCTTCTCATATCGTCCATTATACTGGGCTCTAATATCGGGATCTTATTATCCGCCATAACACTGGGCTCTCTAATTGCTTTCTTCTACTACAATAAATATCCGGCAAAAATATTTTCTGGGGATGTAGGTTCACTTACAGTCGGAGCAGCCATAGCAACAATCGCTGTAATGGGAAGACTTGAAATAGTAACAGTAGTCGCGATGATGCCGCATATCATGAACGGTTTTCATAGCTTAGCGAGTATAGGAGGACTTCTAGAAAGAAGACAAATAAAAGCACGACCAACCAAGGTACTTGCTGATGGAAGACTTGCAGCCAGTAAAGATCCCAAAGCCCCAATAACACTTGCCAGGCTCATTTTAGCAGGTGGTCCTCTTTATGAGAACGAAGTAGTCAAAGTATTTATTCTCTTATCTATATATAGTGGAGTGCTTGCTATTTTAACCGCGTTACTAATCGCTTGGGGGTTATAGACATTGAATTACAGACACATATTTAATATCCTTGGTATAATAACATTAGTATGGGCTACAATGTTACTGGGTCTTGTTTTTATTTGGAAATTTATTGTCCCAATATCGTATCCTTCTGAATCATACACTATGCAGTTTTTAATTGGTATTTTTAAGGTGGGAGCTTCTGGAACACTAGCCCTTATATGGCTTTATTTATGGAACAAACTTGTACAAATTTATTTCTGGAAGACACTAAAGGCAGGTACATAAATGAATGGAAACAATGTTGAAATAAAAAATTCCGAATCAAAAAACACAGAAACAAAAATGTTAATAAAATGTTCTGGAATTAGCCCAAAGGATCTTTTTATGCTTTCCTACATTGCGCTTTCTCAACTGGATGCTGAGATACTAAAAACAGTTGAGAAATTAAAAAAGGGCAATTTAATAGTCGGTGAACTCTACTTTCAAATTTCAAAGCGAGAAAAGATGCCCATGAGCCTTTCGCTTTATAGAGAATCAAATCAACTCACAATAACATGCAAATATAAAGAAATAAATGAAGCTAAAAGCTTAATCTGCAATATTGGAAATAAGATTTCACGTCTTGCAGAAAACTTCTCAAAATTAAATGAGGAAAGTAAAGAAAAACTCAGAGAAATCTTTAGAGTAATAAAAGAAATAGATAGGACAATTCAGTCGATTTTAAACCAAAAGAATGTGGAGGAGTTATATTTCTCGCTTTCGCTACTACGAGAAAGGGCATGCAACTCTGCGAAAAATCTATTAGACATATCTATTAAGACAGGGCAATGGTTGAATATTCTTAATAGTCTTAGAAAAGATCACAATGTCGGACTTAACACGGAAACAGCTAAAAAATTGTTGCTAGATTTACTTTACTGGAAAAAAAGGATCTTGCAAGAATTTAAAAATGTCGAGGAGGAATAATATTGGGTAAAATAAAAAAGGGGGTCAATTGCAGCGTAATTGGATGTAACGAGCGAGCATTACATTCGTTATCCATAGACAAAGTACAGGAAGCGATTCGGACTATAGGTCTAAAGCTAAACATCAAAACATCAAGAAGAGTATACCTCTGTGAGAAACACTATAAAGAAATTAAAAAACAGCTTAAAAGAATGAAAAAAGTAGAAAAATGGAAACACGGCCTTCCCTTTACCTAATTACATCATAAGGACAGCCCAGCCAATATACGATCTATATGCTCTTGAACGGTTTTCCAGATAATGTCAAATTCTCCAGTAGACAGTCCAATACCAATTAGCGAAAGCGCGATTGAGATGTACACCAATGCGATTATTTTATCTCGCATTCTTTAAACCTCCACAAAATCATTACCATACTTTGGCATATTAGATTTAAAATTTATGAAAACTAGTTTGATAGTAAAATTTATTCAAGTAAAAGTTGCAATTAATTGTGCCCGATGATCTTGCTCGGCCGTCTGATAGATATTAAACCGTATGATGAACCTACGCAGGAGAAGAGGGCGTCCAGCACGCAGTAATTTAATTTTGACGGTTAGTATTAAAATTCATCACCATGAAAGTGTTCATCGAAATAAAAGGCTTTAACAAAAAAGATAAAAAGGAAACTTTCTTTATATCATTAAATGCAAAAATTAGGTTTAAGGGAGGAAAAAATGCAACTTTTTAATTTATTATCGGGTACATGGCTTTGGGTAATAGCCTTTCTCCTAATAATAGTGGTAGTAATACTACTTTCCAGCATACGAGTATTAGCAGAATATGAAAGGGGAGTAATATTTAGACTTGGAAGAGCATTACCTGGGGTAAAGGGACCTGGTATCATATTCTTAATACCTATAATTGACCGATTAGTGAAGGTGGATCTGAGAGAACACTTTTTTGAAATACCGAGGCAAAGATGTATAACGAAAGATAATGCCCCTGTTGACATAGATGTCCTAATTTACTACAAAGTGGTTGACGCGAGAGATTCGGTAATTAAGGTAAAAGATTTTAAAGGGGCATCTGTTGGAATTGCGCAAACAACATTAAGAGCCGTAGTTGGAGACATAGTTTTAGATGACGTATTGGCTAAGAGGGAGTACATCAATACCGTACTTAGAGATAAACTCGACGAAGCTACCGAAAGATGGGGAGTAAAAGTTACAACAGTAGAAATAAGAGAGATAGATCCTCCAAAACAAGTACAAGATGCGATGATTAAACAAATGGAAGCTGAAAGAATTAGAAGAGCGATGGTAACCGAAGCAGATGGTAAAAGAGAAGCAGCAATTAAAGTCGCTGAGGGAGAAAAGCAAGCAGCAATACTAAAAGCGGAGGGTAAACGAAGAGCAACGATCTTGGAAGCTGAAGGAGAAAGACAAGCAGCAATACTAAAAGCGGAAGGCTATGCAACTGCGCTTGACAAAATATATTCTGTAGCAAGGAACATAGACTATAAGACAATGACATTACAATATCTAGAAACATTGAAATCTCTTGGAGCAAGTCCTTCGACCAAATTCATATTCCCAGCAGAGTTTATGCAACTAATTGCTCCAATAAGAGAATTCCTAAGCGGAGTTTCAAGTTCTACAAGCAGTGAAGAGTAAATGTTATTAGTATCGTGAGACCTACTCTACAAACTCTTCTATCCTTTTTAGTATTCTATTTAGTTTCTCCCGGTCTTCAGCAGCAATTACAACGTTCTTATAGTTTGGAAGGGCAAGAGAGACTTCTTTGATAAAGAGTTGCAAAGCTATGTGTGCAGGATGTTCAGATATTTCTAATGATCCGTCTTCAAAAACAAAAGAAACCTCCTTCCATGTTTTTCTTTCTTCATCTAGAGGCCATAGTGCATAGACATAATCATCAGTCATTAACACTATTGACGGTGCACTTTTCCAAGCTTCCTCAATAAATTCTAACATTTTTTGGGCATTTTCCTTTTTCCCCATTGTTTATATCCTCCACTAATACACCAGTGTACTAAAGTAACTTTTAATACTTATATGTGATCAAGATTTTTCTTGTTTTTTAAGTTCACATTTACATTCGAGACTAATAAACACTATCATTAATATTTTAACAATTATTTTCTCTATAGATAATATCAACAGTGGCAACAAATTAATCTATTACCCC
>JAEOSG010000154.1 GCA_016840485.1 Candidatus Baldrarchaeota archaeon | reverse complement strand
TGGCATTAGCCCTTCACAGAGTTGTTGAGAGTCTAAGACACTCGATGCCGATAAATATATCCCTCTTCGGCTCTTTCGGGGTCAGACTTACGGCAATATTATTCCTTATGAATGAGTTGGCATGGTTTTTTGCTATTATGTGTTTATTTTCATTAATTACTTTAAACATTATTTGAGTGAAAAATAAAAAGACCCTTTCAATTATCTAAATTTAATTATGTAATCCTTAACGGCCTCTGAAAGCTGGCGTATGCACGTTTTCATCTTATCCATCTCTCAGGTTTTTGAGTACTTTAAAACAGATGTTGCAAGCTTGTCTCCAACAAATCCAGAAATAAAGGCTACTACTGCCAGCAAAATTCCAATGTTAAGCGGGATTTTTACGTTTGCGTGCATGATTAATGCAAACCAAGTTATAAGCAAGCATGCTAAATTTCCGAATCCACCATTTAACTTTTCAATTAAAACCCCCATTGCGAGGAATGCGATTATTCCGTAAATTCCAAACCACTCTGGCTTAACAACACCATACCACGGGCTTATAAGCAGGCAGAGTGACACTATAAGCAAAGAAGTAAAAACTCCTGAATAGTGCTTATCCACAATCCTGTATGCCAATGATATCCAGAAAACAAAGATAAATCCGCCAAATATTGCCATGCCCAATGCCGGGGCATTTATATTTAAGTTGCTCAAAATTGCTTTTATAGGATACGTGTTAATTAGACAGCTAATGCTTGCACATACAAACATCAAGCTAATCTCTTTTATGCTATACCTCACCATATACACCTCCGGCAAATTTCATGCTCTCTCATTTTTCTAACGAATCTTTCATGTTTCTCAAATACATTCTCAAAAGCATCTCCTAAGTATTCTTCAGATAGAAAACAACATGGTGTAAGTTTACAGTCCCAAGTAACAAATGTGCAGTATTTTACTATTCTACATGGAATTTTATGCTTTTTTGGTAAAAATACTTTTACTCCGGCTTTTTTACCAGCTTTTTTAACTTTTTTAAATAATTCTTTCTCTTCTTTTTCAGATATGTATTCTACAGTTTTATCAACTTTATATATATTAAATAACCTATGCAAAACAACTGCATCAATTCCAAAGCTTGCAACCTCGATAATTTCTGGAATTTCGTCCAAATTTTCCGAGTAAATCGTTATGTCAAAGTATATCTTTATTTTCGCTTTACGTTCCTTCTTAGCCTCAACAAATCTCTGTATGTTTCTAAATCTTTTAGATAACACTTTTTTACTGTATATTCCAAAAGCAATTTCATCTAATCCACTACTTATTAGTTCTTCAGCTTTGTCTTTGTCCAATAGAGTCGCGTTTGTTATTAAACTCGTCTTAATTCCTATTGATTTTGCAAATCTAATCATATCAAAAAGCTGAGGATGCAACAATGGCTCTCCCCAACCATGAAACGCAATTTCTTTGAATTTATTGAGGGGTAATTTTTTGAAGTTCTCAAAAGACATGTATCCAACTTCTCTATCCAAATACCTTCGCATGCATATCTTACAGTTCAGATTACAATCGTTAGTTAACTCAGCTTGTAATATAATCGGTCTCATAAGATAAATAAATAAAAAATAAATGGAACTACTTCACCTTTTTAGCAATTCTAATCAAAGCATCTTTGAAATTGAAGCTTAACAACCCAGCAATTGTACATATTCCCAATATCTGACTGACAAGTACCGCTTTTGCAGTTGCTAGTGCTCCTACCGCAGTGACAGAGATCGGCGCACACATATTTAACACCAATTCTCCTTACCGTAATAGTTATTTATACTTTTCTATTTAATAGTATTACAAATATCAACAGAAAATGATTTCGATAAGATTATATAGCAATATTAACCAAAAAATTAACACGAGGTGTTAAAAATGAGTGCAAAATTATGTATAACTATATGTATTGTGGCTTTTATCGCTCTACTAGGGGTCGCAGCAGCGGAAAACGTAATCGATGAGGTCGTAAATACAGCAATGAAAGAACTTCCATTTGAGAAGGGTAATCAAAACATATTGATAATGGCGAACACCGGTTACGCCCGGGGTTCGGAGATATACCTTGACGAATTCCTATCTAAAGTGTCTGAACTCGGGTTATCGACGAGTAAAAACGTCATTTTTGTACATAACTCCTACAACAAACCACTCTGGTTTGCCTTCTTTGATAGATCAACCGGAGACTGCATTTATATTGAAGTTAAGGATGGAAAGATATCAAAACAAGCAAAAGAAAATATTGCTGCCAACAATCTCCTCTCAAATCCAGAGGATTGGGATGCGAAAATGAAATCCAAAGTATTCGACGGTAACGAATTTTCTATAATGACAATAGCAAACGTGTGGGCTAGAGGAATGCCATGGGAGTTACAGAAATCGGCTGAGTTCCACAATCATATATGCCCAGGTTTAACTTCTGGCTATCTAATTGCTCAATACCTGAAGAAAGAACTGCCACTTGAAAGTGGTAAAGAGTACCAGATTTTAGCCGTTCCGCCTTGGTGTAAAGATGATACTCTACAGATGATATTCGATTCAACGGTCGGTAAGAGAAAAATG
This sequence comes from Candidatus Baldrarchaeota archaeon, assembly GCA_016840485.1. GTDB lineage: Archaea > Asgardarchaeota > Baldrarchaeia > Baldrarchaeales > DXJG01 > DXJG01. Next base: position 3,540 of record JAEOSG010000154.1, on the reverse strand, counting down.
GTTGTTAAAACTCTAAGCAAAGAACAAACTAATGCTTTGCCAGATAATATGAAAAACATAGCTGGAATCTACATAAGATGGGATAGAAATAAAGGTGAAGGTCAAGGAATTATCCTTACATTTGATTGGAATAAGGTATGTAAGGAGGCTGGAATAAACCGCTCAGACTTCAAAGATTTCAAAAGCTACAAGTGGTGGTATGCGAGACTCAAACTCGACTTATGGATGATGGACTACTTAGATAAACCAGAATATCTCATTTCAAAGGTGAAAGAGTTCGAAATTGATAGTAATACGCTTAATAAGCTTAAAACTGCTGGAGTTGATCCACTAATCGAGCTTGGAATCATTGAAGAGAAGTTAAGTAAAACAGAAGAAAAGACGGTAGAAGAGAAGAAATCCCCATTTCCATTTGAGGTTACAATAGCTGGGTTTGCCATAGCAGCAGTTATTTGCAGTATGTTAAAACGAAGAGATTAAAAGATGTTTCAGTTTTTTCAATTCAATTTTATTTATTTTTGGTCTTAAAAATAATCGAAGTTACGATATTCTCCAGAAAATGCTGTGTGAGAAGTTTCAAAAGAAAGCCTTAACTACGAATCGAAAAATTTTTATGCGTTTAGTAATACTAATATTAAATAACTTATTACGTCATCCCTCTTGGGGGCCCCCTCTCTCCCTATATTTTATTCCAGCCTAGATCCCCAAAGAGCTAATCAAAAAATTTTTGATAACACATTAACTTCAATATCGTTTCGTCAAAGCTTGTTGTAAGCTTCCTCTAAAAGTTTCTCTCCTTCTCTAAATCTTTCTACAGCCTCACTTAACAGTTTAGACACTTCTGGCTTTTTCTCCTTCAGTTTTTCTGCTAAATCTATGTATTTTGCTGTGTGCTCTCTCTGCTATGCTCGATCCAGTGTTTTAGCAAAACTCTAAACCCATCTATCTCCATACTGTTATGATTTTACTGTTGTTGTTAAATATTGCTACTTTTGTAAAAATTATTATAACTTGACCATACACACAATAAGAGTAAAACAAAACGAGGGAGTTGTATGGGTATTTTACTAGAAATAAAAGGATTACACGTACGTTTCATACTTGACGGCGTTACAGTCAGAGCCGTAGATGGTGTCAACCTTGAAATAAATGAAAACGAGACGCTTGCACTTGTTGGAGAGAGCGGAAGTGGTAAATCGATTCTAGGGATTTCCATTCTAAGGTTATTGCCGTCCAACACCGAAGTCAGAGGTAAAATACTTTTCAACGGACTTGACCTGCTCAGGTTATCGGAGGACGAGATGAGAAAGATAAGGGGAAAAGACATTGCCTGGGTTCCACAAAATCCAGCCACATCTCTCAATCCCGTTTTGAAAGTGGGGATTCAAATCGCAGAACCGATGGAGATGCATCTCGGAATGGATAGAAAGCATGCATTGCAAAAAGTTGTGAATTTGCTGAGGTTTTTTGATATAAATCCAGCTGAAAAGAGGGTTAATGAGTATTCCCACCAATACAGCGGTGGGATGAGACAGCGAGCGCTGGTTGCGATGGGAACCTCAACCAAACCAAAATTAATCATTGCAGATGAACCCACCAAAGGTGTAGATGCCTCGAAAAAAGTTCGTGTTGTGGAGCTTTTCAGAAAAATAAAATCTGAAAATAGCAAGCTATCGCAGCTCATCATAACTCATGATCTGCCTTTCGCTAGAATTCTAGCCGATAGAATAGCAGTAATGTATTGTGGACAGATTGTCGAAGTCTGCGAGACTGACAAATTCTTTAACGAACCGCTACACCCATACTCAAAAGCCCTACTCGATTCCTTACCATCCAGAGGTTTAAAACCCATCAAGGGCCATCCACCCAGTATGGTGAACCCGCCTAAAGGTTGCAGATTCCACCCGAGGTGTGAGTATTCATTTGGAAGATGTCTCAATGAGCCACCCTCTATCGAACTCAGCGGAAATACCGTGAGGTGCTGGCTTTATGATTGATGCTCTTGTTAGGGGTGTGCAATTGCGAAAGATCTTTGAATCCGGACTGGTCTCGAAGCGCAGGATAGTTGCTGTTGAAGGGGTTGACATCGAAATTAAAAGCGGTGAAACCCTTGCCTTGGTTGGCGAAAGCGGGAGTGGAAAGTCAACACTTGGCAGACTTCTTCTATTACTTGAAAAACCGACAAGCGGAGAAGTTTACTTTGATGGAAAGAACCTCACAGAGATGAAACCAAAGGATGTTAGAATAATAAGACAGAAAATGCAACTAATACCCCAACATCCTGAGGGCTCCCTAGACCCAAGGTGGAAGATATACGACAGCATAGCTGAGCCTCTACGAATTCACAGGCTCACAGGTAGGAATGAGGAGAGAGAAGTTGTTTACAGACTTATAGACACTGTAGGACTTCAGGAAGAACATCTGAGCAGGCATCCTCACGAACTGAGCGGTGGAGAACTGCAGAGGGCCGTGATAGCAAGGGCGATAGCATTAAACCCTAAATTCATCGTTTGCGATGAGCCAACTTCCATGCTCGACGTATCCGTTCAGGCATCTATTATCAAGCTGCTCATGGAACTGCAGCAGAAACTTGAGCTGTCTTATCTTTTCATAACCCACGATCTGGAGGTTGCAAATGCTGTTGCCCACAGAATGGCAGTGATGTATGCCGGACAGATTGTTGAGGAGGGCCGCAGAATCCTAGACGAGCCTCTACATCCCTACACGAGAATGCTCGTTGAATCACTCAATACAAACACAGCAAGCACGGAATTTGGGCGAGATGTTGGTGCAGAGAAAGTTGAAAAAACTGGGTGCAAATTTTACCATCTCTGCCCTGAGCGAACTAAAAAGTGCTTAAAATCACCTGAAATGATTAGAGTTAACGGAAGAAAAGTTAAATGCCATTTATACCAATGAGAAAAGTTGAATGGCTACACTGCAAAGACACCGAGAGCAAATGTATTATCCTCACACTTCCCACCACATCACGGTCATGTTTCCACCCACTTCATAAATACCCCCCTCAGAGTTACTCAATACATGCCGCCTAATGATCTCCTTGTCTTTTTGGGTTACCTCCCTGTACTTGCTCAGAAAAAGCTCCCAAGTGCGTATTCCTGAACTTACAGATCTTCTCATGACAGTATTAATCATTTCCACGTTAGGCGACCATCCCAACGAGCGGATTTTTCGATTTTTAACACTTATTAAGAAAAATTTCTATTGTTACTAATTCGACAAAGTGATCTATCCCTCATGGCGGAACTCATGATTTTAATATTGCAAAACTTAACTTTAACACCTTGTTCTTCTACATCCTGTAAATATTGCACGAAAGTAGATTACTCCCCGTTGATGTGAAATTTGACTTTTTAGCGTGACTGATTAAAAAAATTGGTGGTGTAACAACAAAGGTGGAAATTTTTAAGGGCAGGGATCTAACCCCACCCCTTGTGCCTACGCTAAAAGTCGAAATCCCAGCAATAACTTTGACCATAGAATACGATAAAAAGATTTCGCTAACAACTCTCGTTTTTA
>JAEOSG010000153.1 GCA_016840485.1 Candidatus Baldrarchaeota archaeon | reverse complement strand
TCTATTAGTTTTAAAATAAATAATTTATCACCAATAACGTCTTCAATCGACCTTAATATAATAGGTTCTAATATTTCCCTGAGAACTGTTTTTAGGAGTAACGGGAAATCTATATCATTTATCGCTGTTGCGAGTCTTTTCTCAAGCACTTCCTTAACTACACTTTTTAATTCGTTTAAAAGAGCATCTTCTAGGTTTAGATGCTGTAATTCTTCACGAACTGCTCTTAATATATTCTCTTTAACACTATTCGAGACATATTTTAAGTTTTCCTCGTTGCACATAGCTAAATCCCCTACAGCTTAACCTATATATTCAGGTTCTCTTTTCTCTTCTTTTTTAACTGCTTCAACCCTTTTTACTGCTCTTTCTTTTATTTCATGAAGCAATTTGAACATCTTCTCTATTTCTTCATCCAGTGGAGAAGTATCAATATGTAGGTCGAATATTCTATTTAAAGATTCAACTAATGCTTTAGATGCTGATGGATCCTTAGAGATAGCAAGCCACCTATCTACTCTTTGGACAGCTTCCCCAAGAAGTATTGCTCCTTCTATTCCGTAAAAAATCTTTGCTAACACTGGGACTAATCCATTCATTCCAGTAATTACCCCATCCGTGAGGAGTACTAGGTTTTTATCCTTCGACCTAAGGAGTTTAATAACTTCTTCTGATGTCGCAGTTAGGAAGACCTTTGGGTTCCTTTTAGGCATACTAACAGGTGATGCGGCGAGTGCCACTACCATTTCTACTCTTAATTCGTTTAAAATATCGGTTATATATGCTGATAATTCGTTCATGCCCGTAATTGTTGTGGGTTGCCAATCACTTGTTAAAAGGATAAAATCTCTGTCGATATGATTATTTCTCCATATGTAGAATTCACATTGCGCTGTCCTGACTTTTCCGTCTCCTTCTACAACCACATTAGGTGGAAAATCTGCATAACCTACTTCCATGAATTTTTTAGCCTTAGAAAACTTAATAATATGGTCTATAGCCGTTTTTCCGGCCAATGCTATCCCAGGCATCCCTTGTAGACATACTGGTTTTCTAAGGCTCTTAGCATCAATGTCGAGAATTTTCCTCTTTAAAATTTCCATAATTCGACTTCTCCTAAACTTTGATATTTCAAGAGAATTAATTCAATTGTAGATATTTGATTTTAAACTTAAAGATTTCTCTTGAAAATGGCGCCTTTAAACCCTAACGATAGCCATGATTTTACTAAAAGTTTTATATTGAAATTTATCATTCAAATCCTGGTGATTAAATATGAGAATGAAGCTAATTTCGGTAAAATTACCAGAGGTTTATCTAGAAGGAATAGAAGAACTCGTTAAAACAGGTTTTTACCCAAATAGAAGCGAAGCCATACGCGTTGCAATTAGAGATCTATTAAAAAGAGAACTCTGGGAAAAACAAAGATCCATAAACCTAGAGGAAGAAAGAGAGGAAAAACTTTCTGTCCTTGTAAAGAAAACTCTCCTAGAAGAAATATAATTCAAAATTCATAAACCCAATGTTCACCTACCAAAAAGCGTAGTATTAGGAATTGAGCTAGTGTTTTAAACAGCAAATTAAACTTGAAATGAATTATTTGGTGATAATCTTTATATTAAGGTTTGTCATTTCACTTCGAAAATGTGAAAACATGAATTTTTAATTTTCCACTTGATTAAATTGCTATAAACGTACTTTATGGAAGACGATCAGTTATTACAAACTTAAGTTTTATATTAAGAAGAGGACTAAACTCTCACACGGTGATGATGATCCATTGCAGTACTGACGAGTGGATGTGGACGATGGGCGGTCTGAACCAAAATTTATTTGTTTAAATACTTACTCAAAAATACATCTATGCACATGAGCTAAGCGATTTATTAATATTACGTGTAAAATTGTTAGGGTTTTTAGCTTAATCTGTTAAAAGAGCCGCTATTTTTTGGGCTGTTTGTTTCATTGTAAGAAAAATTAGTCCTAAATTTGATGAATGTTTAGCTAAAACTGTTAGTATAGCGTTTTGACCTACGGTTGTCATTATTATGTATCCCTTCTCCCCCTCAATTAATATTTTTACGAGTTTTCCTTTTTGAAGCTCTTGTAGAGCTTTTTCTCCCACACTAAGTACAGCGGCTGTCATCGCTGCAACAACATCGTCATTTACTCCTGCTGGCATCGCAGAAACTATTGGAAGACCCTGAAGAGATACTATGGCGCTGGCTTCGATCCCCGGTGTATTTATTTCTAAAAGTTGAAGTATTTGTTTTATTTGCCCCACCTTACTCGACATAATACTCGCCCCGTATTTAATTCTAAAATTGTGTAGTAAGTGTAAAAAGATTTTGCTATAGATGGAGTGTGTTAAACAAATGCTATTCATAAACTTTTTATACGTCTCCTAATACCGTAGTTTTCAAAGCCTAACGATTGTCCGCTTTAGGTTGAGTTATAAAAGTTCATACTTATTGTTTTACAATCCTTTATGACTTTGAAGAGTGTGAAAAAAGTGGCTGAAACGAAAGAGAAAGAAGAAGAAATTGAAGAGCAGGAGAAAATTGAAAAGTACCGTAAGGCCGGGCAGATAGCAGCCAGAATACGAAAAGAACTCGATAAACTTGTTAAGGTTGGAACACCTGTAATTGAAATTTGTAATCGCGTGGAAACTCTTATAAAAGAACTTGGTGGTAGTCCAGCTTTTCCATGTAATGTGTCTATAAATAACATTGCTGCTCATTATACGTCTCCGCCAAATGATAAAACAGTTCTTGAGGATAATAGTATTGTTAAGATTGATTTTGGCGTGCACGTGGATGGGTTTATAGCCGATACAGCGATTACGTTTGACTTGAACTCTGGCTTTGAAAAACTTAAAGAAGCTGCAGAGGAAGCCCTTAGGGTTGCTATTGAGAATATTAAGGCTGGAGTTAAGACAAATGAAATTGGTAAGTTAATCCACGAGAAAATAAAGGAATATGGTTATAAACCAATTAGAGACCTTTCGGGGCACTTATTGGACGAATATTCTCTTCATGGTGCAAAAATTATTCCAAATATTACATTGCCACATGGAGAAACTATAGAGGTTGGAGAAGTTTATGCTGTTGAAACTTTCGCATCCACAGGATCTGGAACCGTTCATGAAAAACCTTATGCTTATATTTACCGTGTATTGCCAGTTAGAATACCTGTAAGATTATTAAGCTCTAGGAAGCTTTTAAAAATTGCTAGTGAAAGATTTAAGGGATTACCTTTTGCTGAACGATGGTTAGTTAAGGAAATTCCTGCGATAAAACTTGCAATAAGAGAATTAACGAGTAAAGGTATTCTTTACGAATACCACGTCCTCGCGGACGAAAGAGAAAGTATGGTTGCACAAGCAGAACATACAATAATTGTGACCGAAGATGGATGCGAAGTTATAACATTGACAAAAGGGGAAGAACCGTGAATATAACGGAGCAGAAAATTCTAATTACGGGCGGTGCTGGATTCATCGGAAGTCATATAGTCGATGAGTTAATCAAACGAAAAAACGAATTAATTGTTCTAGATAATCTATCTTCGTCAAACATAAAGAATATTGAAAACCATTTATCGAAAGATAACTTTAGATTTGTAAAGGGCGACGTAAGAGACGTTGATTTACTTAATTCGCTACTTAAAGATGTTGATATAGTTTTTCATTATGCTGCTAACCCTGATGTTCGATTGAGTGTTGAAAGACCTGAAATAGATTTTGAAATAAATGTTAAGGGAACTTTTAATGTGCTTGAGGCTATGCGTCTTAACGATGTTAAAAACATGGTTTTTGCTTCGAGTGGAGGAACTTTATACGGGGAAGCTGACGTGATTCCGACGCCGGAGAGTTATCCTCCAAGACCAATAAGCGTTTATGGCGCGTCTAAAGCAGCCTGTGAAGCTTATATTTCGGCTTATTGTGGCTTTTATGGGTTAAACGCCATCTCGCTCAGATATGCAAATATTATTGGGCCTAGGTCGAATCATGGCGTTATTTACGACTTTTTTATGAAGCTTAAAAGGAATCCCCAGGAACTTGAAATTTTAGGTGATGGAAAGCAAAAAAAGTCTTATCTTTACATTTCAGATTGCGTTAAGGCAAGCATATTAGCTGTTGAGAGACATCAGAAAGGTTTTGATGTTTTTAACATCGGGTCTGATGATTGGATAACTGTTAATGAGATAGCTAGGATTATTATTGAAAGATTGGGGCTAAAAAATGTAAAAATTAAATATACCGGTGGGGACCGAGGTTGGCCTGGTGATGTCCCCCTAATGTTACTCGATATATCTAGGATAAAGGCGTTGGGTTGGAAGCCAGAAATCCCCATAAGGGAAGGAATAGCTTTATATGTTGACTGGCTTAAAAAAGAATACGGATACGATCTTTAATATTTCAGAAACCCGATGTAATGGGTTTATTTTTATAATAGTGAACTCTGATCCATAAGTTTGTATAGTTTCTTGCTGTGCTCCGTAAAGTTTTTAAATGAATCTTGCTTTTTGCTTAAAAATTTATCGGTAATCTTAAATAATGAACGGCATAGGAATTCTTTCAGTTATATATCTCTAAAGGATGCGCTGCGATTATAACATTGTGATATATTCTCGTAGTTTTCAAATTTATTTGTTAAAATTTGGAGGGATATTGTGGCTAAAAAAGATGCTAAAAAATTCGCACGGGAATTTTTTGAAACAGTTGATCTATGTCCGGAATGCGGTAGCCGAGAACTATTTTTGGACTCAACTCGAGGAGAGTTAATATGCGCACGATGCGGACTAGTTGTTAGGGAACATATAGTGGATCCTGGACCCGAATGGAGAGCATTTACAGCAGAAGAAAGGGAGAAACGCGCAAGAACCGGGGGCCCCATGACACCAACCATACATGATAAGGGATTATCCACCGTGATTGATTGGCGTGACAGAGATGCTCTTGGGAGAAAACTGAGCCCTGTGAGAAGAGCTCAAATATATAGGCTGAGGAAATGGCAAATAAGAACAAGAGTTCATAATAGTATAGACCGAAACCTTACTTTTGCTTTGGCTGAACTTGATAGATTAACGTCGCAACTTCAACTGCCTAAACCAGTTAAAGATGAAGCTGCATTACTATACAGGGGAGCCGTTATAGGGGGCATGATCAGGGGTCGCAGTATCGAAGCTATGATCGCTGCAAGTGTTTATGCCGCATGTAGATTACATGGGGTACCTAGAACCTTAGATGAAATTAGTAAGGAAAGTAGAGTTAACAAAAAGGAACTGGGACGTTGCTACCGATTGTTGCTCCGTAGATTGGATGTAAATGTTCCAGGTTGTGATCCAGTAGTTTTTGTCGGACGATTCGGTGAAGAATTAAACTTATCCGGCAAAGTTTTGAGATTAGCCATAGATATCGTAAGGCGTGCTCGTGAGCTCGGATTAACTGCAGGTAAGGATCCTACGGGCCTAGCAGCGGCAGCAATATACATTGCTGGAATTGTTGAGGGAGAAAGAAGAACGCAACGAGAAATAGCAGAAATAGCTCATGTAACAGAAGTAACGGTACGCAACAGATACAAAGAATTAATAAAACAACTTGACATAAAAATAGAACCATAAATCCTAATTCTATCTTTATTTATGGATTACCAAATGATTACGAACATTATTTGGAAATAACCTATATAATAATATTGAGACATATAAATTTAGGATAAAGTGGGAAATCATTGTTTGGAGGATAAATAGGTTTAGTGGCCTAGGTAATGTCTATGTTGTCTTCTGAAAATCCTTCTTGAATAAGTAATGCTTTTACTCTTTCTCTATGATCTCCTTGTAGTTCTATTTTTCCGTTTTTAGCTGTTCCGCCACATGCGAGTTTATGTTTTAACTTTGTAGCAAGTTGGTGAAGATCCACGTCCTTTTCATCTATTCCTTCTATTATTGTTACTTCTCTTCCCCACTTTCTCTTTTCCACACGAATTTTTATTCTTTGTTCTTCTTTAGCTATTACTTCACATTGACAAATATCTTTTGGCAAACCACAGATCGGACATCTTTCTAAGGATATGTTTTTGCGCCTCCTTTCCTTTATATGTTCCTTTAACTTGTGGGTTATTTATCTTTAATGCACTATTTATTTTTTATTAATTG
>JAEOSG010000152.1 GCA_016840485.1 Candidatus Baldrarchaeota archaeon | reverse complement strand
AATACTTCTTTTTTAACAGAAATTTTTATTCGCTTATTAGTTGATTTCCTTATGAAAACAAACGAATAGTTTTTCTCCGATATTTTTAACCTGCTTGTTCCTTGCGGTAAATCAAAAGAGAAATCTCCTCTTTTTTTCACCCGTGTTATAAATTCAAAAGTATCTTCACTGCCGTCTGTGGGCAGAGAACTTATTATTTTAAAGTCCTTCCTATTCGGAATTTCTTTTCCCCAGAGTTTTGATATAGCAAGTTTCATTGCTCTGAAAGAAACAACCACACATGGACAAATATCTCCATGATATTTCCCCACATCCTCTATTGATAATTCAAGAAGATGCCCTTTGTCATAAATTAAGATGGGAGATAATACCCTTTCTTTGGTTGATGTTGTCTCCGTGGCAAACACACCTACCAAACACAATAGACCCACTACTGCCATAAACATTTTTTTCATTTCCCCTCCTATTTTTTACAATCCTCAAAAATTAACTACAAGTTTTACATCAACCCTTCTTCCCGGTGTATATGTATTCCAGCTCTCAGCCCATTTTTCGTTAAATATATCTTCAACTGAAACAGAAACTGAAAAATCATCAGATAATTTTCGCAAAACACTGGCATTCCACCCGATGTAACTGTCAAGTTTATCCGTATTTTCAAGGTCATCGTAACGCTCGCTCTCATAATGCCCCGTTAATTTGAATGTGCAAATTTTTGGATTGTTGTATATTAAACTCAGGCTGATATTGTTTTTCGGTTGACCCGGAAGTTCATTCCCCTCATAATCTTCCGGTTTATAAGGACCGCTCAATTTATCCGCGCTTATCTTTCTCAAGATGGTGTTCATATATGTGTAGTTAGCCGATGCAGAAATAAATGAGGATAAATTAAAACCTATCGTAAACTCAATGCCACTTATTTTCACTTCATCTATATTCTGCCATTTGTAATACTTTACACCACTTTGTTCCTTTTCAAAAAGAATATCCATCCAGTCAGTAACATTGTTATAAAAACCCATTAATCCGATTTTTACCCTATTTGAAAATCTGCTTTCTATTCCTGCTTCATAACTAATCATTGTCTCAGGTTTTATTTCAGGATTACCTATTCTCATCTTTCCCGGCGGGCATTCGTGTGTTCCGAACAAAGCGTATAAATATGGAATATCGCAAGCCTGACCTACTGAACCGCGAAGAACTGTTGAATCTGTCAGGCGATAAACCAAACCGATTTTGAGATTAAACAAACTATCCGATATAGACGGATACTTTTCATTTTCAGATGGGTCAGCTGAATTTGTAAAAGAACCATCAGATGTCTTATACCAATCACTTCGACCGCTTATGTTAATACTGAATTTTCCTGTATCAATCTCATCCTGTAAAAATAAAGAAAAACGCAACTGTTTTCCTTTCGCAATAGTAATTTTAGATTTTGTCTGCCACTCATTTTTGTTTTCCATTTTACCCTGTCTGTAATCCACTCCACCTGTAAACAAATGATTGCCGCCCAGAGAACAACTCAAAGTCAAATTGCCACCCATATCCTGGACAGGAATTTTGTTTAATACATCTATTGCATCATAGCCCCAATATTTTGCCGATGGTTTGGGCTTTTTATCAAAAGTTGTGTTAAACTGTTCGTCAAGATAATAAGCGTTAGCGGAAATTTTAAGCTTTTCTCCTTTATTTAAATAGCCAAGTATAAATCTGTCCCTATCAAATTCCTTATTGAAATATTTTCTGCCCATGCAAATATCATCATTCCACTTTGAATACTCTGCGCTCAATCTTGAATTTTCAGAAATCATGTAATTTATGGAAAATAAAACGTTATAAGCATCACGCTTGTTATTTTCAGCATATTTCCTGAAATTCTCCATAATTTTGTTAACTATATTTTCTGCCTGAGCCTGTGTTTTTCCTTTTTTGAGCATTGCCTCTATTTTTGCCTCTCTTATGGCATCATAATTCCAGCTGTCATAACCGTCACTTTCAAAAATATGAGTGTGTAGCGTGAAATTCAATTTTTCTGTTAAAAAGGAAGAAAAATCAATATCTCCAATGCTTGTACTATTGCTTCCTCTTGAGGCGCTGATATTCGCTTCTGTTTTCTTTTCTGGTTTTTTTGTGATAATATTGATGACACCACCCATAGCGCTTGAACCGTAGAGAGAGGAATTCGCACCTCTCACTATTTCTATCCGCTCTACTCTTTCAAGAGGTAGTTCCGCAAACTTTGTCCCTCCGCAGACATATCTGTTAACAGGCACTCCATCTTTCATCACCAATGTTGCTCTCGGATGAGGAAGACCCCTCAGACGAACCCAGGTTCTGGCTGATGTAGAACCCTGAGGCTTTGTAACAATAATTCCAGCATATTCTTTCAAAAGATCATCTATGTATTTAGCAGATGATTTTTCAATATCTTCTCTTGTAATCACCGTTACACTCGCTGCAACTTCGCTTAATCTCCTTTCTGTTTTTGTTGCCGTTACGGTAACCTCCTCAAGTTCCAGTGCTTCCTCCTGCGCACTTACCCCTTTTAACATTGAAAGAAGTATCATCCCAATCAACACAACTCCAAAACTTTTCTTGATCATCATTTTTCTTGCCTCCTTTTCAAAATCTCCGGTTGTCTGGTGAGTATTCTTAATTTCTAATTGCTCCGCTTATGCAGTTACTCTAACAAACCCGATCTTTTTGATGTTCTAATTTCCCTTCAATATAAAGAGAAACTGCTTCATCAATTGTCTTTACATCTGTTGCAATTACTTTAAGGCCGAAACTTGTCATATCCTCATAAGCACCAAAACCTATTCTTCCAGCAATGAGAACTTCACAGTCCTTAATTATTTCATACATCTGTTTGTGTCTTTCTGATGCCTGAGGACCAATTCCATGATGACCTTTTTCATCAGTTAAAGGATGCTCTTCCTCTGAAGCAAACTCCTTATGCCCCGGTTTTTCTCTTTCTTCTTTTCCTGTTACTTTTCCATCTTCAACATTCACCACAATGAAATAAGGGGCACCACCAAGATGCTCACTCACATTCACTTTGTCTTCACTCACCACTGCAATTTTCATTTTAACCTCCTTTCTATTACAGCGTTATTTTGTTCATCGTTTCAGAATCTGCAAAAAATTTCTGAAGAGCATCTAAAACCTTATCCTCATCTTCTCCATCGGCAAACAGATTAACTCTGTCACCCCTGCCAATTCCAAGAGATAACAGCTCTATCACACTGCGGCTATCAGCAACTTTATCATCTTTTTGCAACCACACCCTTGACCTGAACTTTGAAACAATATTTACAATTCTTACACAGGCAAGCATATTCAAGCCATTGTTAAATTTCACTTCAACTCTCTTCATGCACATTTCCCGTCACCTCCAAAATCACTTCTCTTTTGACTAAAACTTTACCTCCATTCCGCCGTATATAATTCTTCCATAATAAGGAGCCCACATAAAAGCAGCATCACCCGGTCTTTTGTCCTCCTGAATATAGTCAAACAGGTTCTTTGCACCAACAAACAACTTAACCCCTTCCCGTATCTCTCTTACTACCTTTACATTGCAGACCACAAAAGGTTCTGTATGCTTAATCTCTTCTTCTCCTTCAACTTCAGAATAGTCAATATACATCCTACCTGTGTAATTAAAGTCCCAGATAAAATTCCAGTTTCTAGGGCTATAAGATAGTTTCAATCCTCCTGTTATTTCAGGAACCCTTGAGATGTAGATGCTATCATCATAATATTTACCACCTGCAAACTCCTTCCAATCTTCTCTTTTATCCTTATACCTGGCATCTGTATAGGTAAAATTCATATCTATACCAAGGTCTTTAAATATAGCCAACCTCAGTCCAAGTTCTACCCCTTGAGTATATGCATCTCCTAAATTCTGCCATACATAATCATACCCCTTTTGAGCAATCTCTTCAGTTGCATCTGCAAAATCAATCTTCTTTTTAAGATTTGTCCTGAAGAGATTTAAACTCAAATAATGATCCCCATAGAAATGGTCAATACCCAAATTAAAACTTACTGATTTCTCCGGTTCAAGGTCTGCTGGTTTATAAACCCTTGGTGAACCTGAACAGAGATGCAAATCTTCACTGAAACCGTATGGGACCCTAAATCCTGTTCCGATACTTGTCCTCAAAACTAAAGATGGACTGACTTCATATTTTACCGCAAACCTTGGATTAAAAGCCTCCTCATCATATTTAAGAGAGACAGGTTTTTTGGCATACATGGTATCACCACTTCCTCTAAAAGAATCCTCAGAACTGTGTTTGTCATATCTTACTCCTAAAACAAGTTCCAGTTTATCGGTTAATTTAAATTCATCCTGAAGATAAATCCCATAATCATGAGCATGCTTTTCGCTGGATGATTTGTAGGGAGTTGAAGATTCCATTTCCACATACATACCCTCCTCTTCCAGTTTATTATAAGAATATTGAATCCCTGTAAGCAGGGTATGTTTTCCTAAAGGGTGTTTATAACTTAAATCCAGAACAACAAGATTTTCATCAGCAAGATATGGTCTTAAGATATTGGAGGGTGGATATTCACCATTATGGGTTGCCAGATAATCACCTACAAAAGTATCATTTGTGGCATTTCTATTATGTGTGCAATAAGCAAGATTTATTGCAATACTATTTCCTTCATAAAATTCTTTCTCATAACCAACAGTTACTTCATATCTTGTTGTGGTAATGTTTTCAGTTGCCTCTGAAAAAGGATTCTCCATATCCAGTCCCTCTTTTACTCCTGGTTTTGCTCCTCCTTTTCTCAGCTCATTTATGGTTCTTCCGGTAAAGGTCAATTTATCATCTCCTGTTAAATCGTAGAAATTTATCCTTGCTCCAAGAGATGTATTATCAGCCCTTACCCTGTCTGAATAAGGGACTCCTTCTTCATCTATCTGTGCTCTTTCCTCATCATCAACAAATATCTCATCCTGTGTATGTTTCTGAGCAACAACCATCACATCCATATCCTCCACCCTTCTTGAAGCACTGATTGTGTATCTGTTTGTCTTATATTCTCCAAAACTTGCCGATACCTTAATTTCAGGTTCTTTCTCCGGTCTTCTGGTGATAATATTTATCACACCGGAGATTGCAGAAGATCCATAAAGTGCAGAACCAGCGCCTTTTACAATCTCTATTCTTTCAATATTTGCTGTGGGTATCTGATCCAGTCCATAAACACCTGCCAGGCCGCTGTATATGGGCTGTCCATCAATCAGAACCTGAACATGACCGGCAGCCATCCCATGAATTCTCACAATTGAGAAATTACAGTAGGAACACTGATATTCAACCCTTACTCCGGGAATTCCTTCCAGTGCCTCATAAAGAGATGCCGCACCTTTTTCCTCAATCTCTTCTCTTGTGATAATTTCTGTCCTGACAGGAACATCTTTTAATCTCCTTTCTGTCTTTGTCCCGGTAATTACCACCTCCTCAAGTTTCAGAAGTTCTTCCTCTGCCTTTACAATCCGGGGCATTGAGAAAATCATCACACAAATCAACACAATTCCAAAACTCCTCTTCAACATCTTACCTCCTTTTTACATTTGTTTTACTCATAAAACTATGTTTGTTTTATCTAACTTTTCAAACAAAAAAATTTTATTTACCTCCCAGAACATCTTTTTTCAGTTTCCTTATTTTACATCTGGGGCGTCTTCCAGTTTTAAAGAAATAGTCAAAACTTCTGAGCCAGTCAGGTCTGGTATGTTCAGGGCATGTCTCCACAAACTCTATAAATTTTGTAATCTTCTCAAGGGTCTGAGGGCTGACAGAGTGTTCCATTCCACAGGCATCTTTTTCCGCCACCTCAGGATCAATATTCAAAATCTCACTTAAGAATCTGAAGAGAATATTATGCCTTTTCCGAACCTTCAAAGCCAATCTTTCTCCTTCTGGTGTGAGTTTCACATAACCATATCTTTCATGAATAACAAGTCCTTCCTTAGAAAGCATATTCAGGGCAGAAGTAACACTTGAGGTTTTCACCTTCATTAAACGACTTATATCCTTAACTCTGGCAACACCGTTCTTTTTCTCAAGAATAAATATTACTTCCAGATAATCTTCCTTATTTGAACTCAATTTTTTTTCCTCTTCCATCTTCATCACC
>JAEOSG010000151.1 GCA_016840485.1 Candidatus Baldrarchaeota archaeon | reverse complement strand
ACTTTTGGGTTGTTCATTTTTGTTCCCTTAATTTTATTTGATTGGAAATCTTATTGTCTGGCTGTTATTATATGAAGATTTTTATAAGAGTTATTATGCCAAGTGTAATGGACGCGTAACCAACTAGATTTTTTAATTTCTTTTCCTCTATTTTTTTAACGGTATAAGCTGAAAGGGGTGTTGCTAAGATGCTTCCTATTATTAGTGGTGTAACTATGTTCCAGTAAATTACAACATGCGTGGCTATGTAAATTAGACTGCTTGCGAGACATGTTACTGCTTCTGCTAGGGTTGTTCTTCCAATAGCATGTTTACTTTCGGTTCCGCTTAGTATCTGTCCGCACATAAGGATTGGACCGTATCCTCCACCGCTTATTCCTTTGTTAAAAGAGCTAATTAGTCCTAGGCTAAGGATTTTCTTCCATGAAAAGTTAGTTTTAACCTTGGCTATTAGAGTTAGGATTCCAACTGTTAAAACCATGCTTCCGATGTATATTCTTAGTATGAAGCTTGATAGACTTATAGCTACTAAGACTGCTGTTGTCGCACCTATTATGCCGCATATTGCGAGAACAAAGGTTACTTTAGTGTCTATGGATCCAAGGTTGAAATTTACGTTTTTAAATTTATGATGGAAGAATGATGCTACTAATCCTGAGGAGAGTTGAGATATGAGAACTGCTGGTACAGCTTGTAATGGTTGAATACCAATTATTAAGAGAAGTGGAGTTAGGGTGGTTCCATAGCCCATTCCTATCGATGAATCTATATATTCGCAGATAAATGCTAATATTGTGATGATTAAGAAAAAGGTTGTTTTAGTCATATTTATTTGCCTTCTATTATTCTATAAATGGGTTTTCCCATTTTAGTATTATTTCTGCGATTTCTGGTCTCATTATTTCTTTTGGTGGTTTTTTGCCTTGTTGTAAAAGTTTTCTTATCATTGTTCCGCTGAATCTTATTCGATATTCTTCGGGGTGCGGACATGTTTTTTCGTTTGCCATGCCGCCGCATTTTTTGCATATGAAGAATTCTTTGAAGAATATTGGGATTATTCCTAGGTCTGGGAATTCATCGAATATTTCTTGGGCGGCGTATGGTGGGTAGAAGTTTCCTACTCCTGCGTGGTCTCTTCCAACTATGAAATGGGTGCATCCAAAGTTTTTTCTTACGATTGCGTGGAATATTGCTTCTCTTGGCCCTGCATATCGCATTTCTGTCCTCAGTATTGCGAGTACTGCTCTGTCTTTAAGATAGTAGTGTTTTATTAGTTCTTCGTAGGCTGCTAAAATTACTTCGTCTTTGAAGTCACCTTTCTTCTTTTTCCCGATTACTGGGTTTATGAATAATCCATCTGTAAATGTTAAGGCTGTTTTTTGCACATATTCGTGTCCCATGTGTGGTGCGTTTCTTGTTTGAAATCCTACTACTGTTCTCCAACCCTTCTCTTTGAAGAGTATTCTTGTTTCCACAGGCCATAGGGTGTACTTGTAATAGGGGTTTTTTGAATGGTCTAATAGATCTATTTTTCCTCCTATGAGTTTTTCCTTCATTTGATATGTTTTTGCTACTCCTGGGTGTGCTGGGTCCTTTACTCCGAACACTTTTTCTGCATGTTTTTCTTTATCGTAGCCGTAAATTTCTTCTATGTGAAGTATGGCTATGGGTTTATTTTCCTCCAAGGATAATAATGTTATGTCGTCTCCTTCTTTCACCGATTTTATTTCTTCTTCGCTAACGTCTATTACGATGGGTATTGTCCATGGAAGATCGTTGGATAATCTCATGTTTTCTAGAACATTTAAGTAGTCTTCTTGCGTCATTGGACCTTCTAATGGGCTGAAAACACCGTGAGCAATATTTTCAACATCTTTGATGTACTCGTTTGTTAATTTTATTTTTGGCAGTTCTAAGGCTTCTTCTAACATTTTTTCTCTTTCTTTACCTTTTAGTACTCTGTTTATGAGTTTTCCTCCGTGTGGCGGCGGCATGTTTTAACCTCCATTAGTCTATGTATCCGAGGGCTCTTAATCTTTCTTTTATTTCTTCTTCCTCTTCCTCTGAGAAGACTTCTTTTTCTTCTTCCATTTTTGCGAGGTATTCTCTTATTATGTGGGCTACGAAACTTGATACTGAGGTGAATTCGGTTTCCTTTATTTTTTCTTCAAGTTTTTTGTACAGGGTTGTTGGTATTGAAATTGAAGTAAAATTCTTAGGCTTAGACTTTTCTTCCATCATCTTCATCATCACTTCCATTTAGAAGTGAGTTAATAAGAGATATATAAATTTCACGGTTATATGCGTGATATATCAAGAAAATATAAGTGAAAAATAACGAAATGTGAACTTCATGGTACTCACTGAACTGTTCCTACATAAGTGTAAAACAAGGTTATGTTGCTAAAAAATTCTTCTTAGAGGGCTCCCATCAAAATCTTCATCATTCGATACAATCTCCTTTGCTCCAACCCTTAATGCTACTGCTAAATGTAAAGAATCTTCGTAATCAAAACCGTATTCTTTCATCAGTCTGAAGGCCTGAGAGACGTCGCCGCTAGTTAAAGGCTCTATTATTAATCCTCTAAGACTCATTATTGCTGTAATGACTTCTTCTACAAATCCCTTATCTCTTAGGTTTTTACCGGTGAGTCCTCCAACAATTATAAGTGTTTCATATATGGTTAAGCTGGAAGTTACATATTCTCTACGAAAAGCATTTTCAACTTTTTTAATCCATTTATAAGCTGTTTCACCAAATTTAGGATGCTTACCAAGCCAGTAAACAAAGATATTAACATCTAAGTACTTTGTAGCCACCATTTTTTAACAGCCTCAACTAAAAAATGATCAAGATCTTCAGGCCATTTATCAATTTTAAAAGCACCATAATATTTGTCAGCAACTGACTCCAAAGGCTCTATTACAATTCTTCTACCCTCAACCCTAACCTTAACATAACTCTTCTCTTTAACACCAACACGCTCCCGAATATCCTTCGGAATCAAAATTCTACCTTTCTCATCAACCTTAATAATCACTCTCATAAAACCCACCATATCAATATATATTTCCCACTAATATAAATACTCCCACTTAGCCTATAACTATTACATAAAGACCACGGGTTTCTTGGATAACTACTAGTCTTCCAATTTCATGACTAGTTCCACGAGATTTTCTGACTTGTAGTTAAAAATTATATTTTTTATTTTCC
The DNA here is from genome assembly GCA_016840485.1 of Candidatus Baldrarchaeota archaeon. Lineage (GTDB taxonomy): Archaea > Asgardarchaeota > Baldrarchaeia > Baldrarchaeales > DXJG01 > DXJG01. The sequence continues at coordinate 2,952 of JAEOSG010000151.1, read as the reverse complement.
GCCGTTCTTCTGAATACTCGTCTTGTCCTTTTAAAGCTTTGATGATGCATGTTTTTAGTTCAGCGTAGGTTCTAGCTTTATCTCCTGGTGTAACTTTATCGTATTCGAAGTACATGTCTCGATTCTTCGCTAGATAATCTTCTAAATCGAAGCAGAAAAAGATTATGGGTCTATCTAATAGTAGGAAATCGAAATATATTGAAGAATAATCAGTAATCAGTAAATCTACATGTTTCAGGAAGGGATATATGTCTGAGGAAGGATCTACAAAATAAATGTTTTTACCGGTTATTTTGTTTCTCATTTTAGTCAAGACCGAAAATGGGTGTGGTTTAACCAGTAATATAGCATTATTTTTCTGCAGGAACTTATCTAGATCTGAAAAATCTATTACTTCAAGTATTTTGTTATCGGTTTTGTCATCTCTAAAAGTAGGAGCATACAATATTATTTTAAAGCCGCGATTTTTTAATTGTATAACTTTGCTATATATTTCGGTGTCTAACCCTATTTCAAAACCTTTCATGTCTTCAAAAAATATTTTACATCTAGGATAAATTGAAATGAGAACTCTATTTATTGGTGTTCTAAAGGCGGAGGAAAATATTTTTGCTACAAGTGGGGATGTAGCTAAGTAATAAGTTTTCTCCATCATCCACGGAGTTAATAAAAAATAAATATATTTTTTAAAGGGATTTTTGAGACGAACATATCTTTTATAGTCTGCTCCTTTCTTACTGTCGTACATTATTTTCTTTAGGGGAATACCATGCCAAAGATTTATTTTTATGCTTTTTCTTGAGAGCCAAGGATTTATGTATGAGTGTGTGAATATCCAGTATTTGGCTTTTAGAGTGTAGTATATACCTTTGGTTGACCATTTTGTGTAAGCTCTATAACCATGTTTTGCTAGTTCTTTTGCTGTGTTTTTATTAGAGGTTATCCAGACAGCTATTATTTTGTCTCTGTATTTTTCGTTGACTTCCAGAAAAAGATATTTAGAACTGTCTGCGAATTTATCTACAAATACACTTTTCTCTACGTTTCCAAACACCCAAATGTCTTTTCTCCTCGGAATAAGGCCGCTTATGAGATAAAATATCCATGAGAATGGCCTAACTAGTATTCCGAAAAGTTCCAACAACTTTCTCCAATCTTTTTTGTTTGCCATGATAATCCGCTCTTACGGTTTTAACTCACTTAGTTTGCTCGACGTTATACTCTTCTTCTTTTAGACTCTTAAAAAACCTATCTACATAAATGTTTGTCTCATTTGGATTCTCGATAACTTTGACAATTAATTCAAGTGCTGGAAGTTTTATTCCAGAGACTAACTTTCGCACTGCTTTAATAGATTTTAAGCTTTCAATCGTCACGCTGGATTTTTTGCTTAGAATCATTCTTTTGCCCAACATTAATCCTAAAGTTTTGTTGCGACTTTTACTACTGCATGCCGTGAGGATGAAATCCCCGAAACCACAGAATTTAGGTAACAATTCCTCATATCCCATGTGGTGAAGTATTTTGCTCATTTCCTTAAAGCAAATATTTAAGAATAGGTAACGGTCGTTTTCGCCAAGAATATAATTATCTAATATTCCCATTGCAACTGCATAGACGTTTTTCAGTACGCCGCAGAATTCTACTCCTTTTATGTTCTCTGAATAATCTAGGAATAAATTTGGTGACTCTAAGAGTTCTCCAAGTTCTCTCCAATAGTTTCTAGGCGCACCAATTGTCAAACCAGATGGCACATTTCGAATAAGTTCGACAGCAAACGTGGGGCCAGATATGCTGAAGACATTTTCAGAGCCTGTTTCTTCTCTTATTACTTCTGTCATCGTCTTCAAGGAAGGGTATTCTATCCCTTTTATTCCAGATATAACATTTTTATCCCCTAAGCTGTTGGCAAATCCGCTTACAACACTTCTTAAACTCCCCGAGGGCACTGCCATAAATATGAAATCAGATTTTCTAAACACTTCATGAGCCTTTTGAATATGTTTAGCTTTAATATTACTGTTTAATTTAACCCTTGGATGATATTTTGGATTTTCGTGATTCTCGTTTATTGATCTTATGATACTGGGGTTTCTTGCGATGAGGATTACACTATCTACGTTTCTCGATACTATTTGGGCTATGGCTGTTCCAAATCCTCCAGCACCTACTACGCATACTTTCACTTATTGTCCCTCATAGTATTTTTTAGCCCATTCTCTAGCTTTTTTCAAGTCTTCTTTAAAATCCACTTCTACACAGAATTTGTCGCCTATACATAGTGGCTTAAATTTAACACCTTTCCTTATACTTTTTTCTATTCCCTTCTCAAAGTAATCTTGGTTTTGACATTCTCTAAGCGATTCTATAAGTATTGGTAAATTTTCCTTATTAACTTGGTTTATACCAACAGCTTCTCCTAGTGGATTTCGCACATTTTTAGAAATCTCCTTTATATAGCCGTCAGGTGTAAGAGTGTATTTTACCTCTTCGCTTCCAACGTTTTCGTCGATATTTACGGCAACTAAATTTTCACCTTTGTTTTTCTCTATAAGACTCATTATTTCTGGGTCGAAAACCACGTCTCCATTTAGCCACAATACATCATCATTGTTTTCAAGGCTTTCAAGGCCAATCAATAAACTTTTTGCAGTATTAGTTTCTTTATAATCGTAATTGTATACGTAGTTTAGGAAAGGATACTTTTTCTGAATTAGTTCTCCTTTATAGCCGATTACCAGCAAAATATCGTTGAAATTGACTATTTTTTGAAGGCTGTATAGCTGGTGGTCAAGTATTGTTTTGTCCCTATATATTTTTACAAGTGGTTTCGGGATTCCAAGTCCAAGGCGTTTTCCCATTCCAGCTGCAAGAATAATTACCTTCATAAAACCACCAAGGGATGTTAACTCAAATAAGCTTTTTAATCACTCAGTAACACGTATCCATATG
>JAEOSG010000048.1 GCA_016840485.1 Candidatus Baldrarchaeota archaeon | reverse complement strand
AGCGAGAACAGAAGAAGCATTAAGCAAACTCTCAGGCAGAGTCGACGCGCTAGCAGAAGCACAGAGAAGAACGGAGGAACAGCTCAACACGCTGGCAAAGAGAGTTGACATGCTAGCAGAAGCACAAGCGAGAACAGAAGGAAGTGTTCAGCAACTATCGAATGCTGTTAGAGAATTAGCTGTGCAGGTTGGAAGATTAAGTGATACTGTAGGTTTTGGGTTGGAGGACATTGCCAGAGTTATGGTGCCTGGATGGTTTGAACGTCATATGAACATTTATGTTGAAGATTTAACACCTACTTTCATAAATATTGACGGTGAAGAAGTTCAAATTAATTTGTTTGGGATTGGGAAAAGAGATTCCGAGGAAATTGTTATAGTAGGTGAATGTAAATCTAGAATTTACGCCAGAGAAGTTAAACAGTTTTTAAGAATGTTAGAGAAGGTGAGAAGAGCTTTTCCGGACAAAGACGTCTTAGGATTCTTGTTTGGTTACTTAGTTCATCCAAGTGCGCAGGTAGAGGCTGAAAAACATAAGGTTAAAGTCATAGCAACATATATGAGGTAGCTTCCAGAAGTATTTGAATTTTAAGTTGTTGATAAGCCATTCGATAGCTTTCTTATAACATGAAATGAATTACCATCAAATTTAGTGGTGAACACTAAAAATAAAATAAGTAAGATAACTGAACTTTCCTATTAATATTAGAAAATTTGTTGATAATCGCCTAGAAAGTGGTAGAAGAGGTGTGTAAAAAATACGTGTCGCAGTATATTACAATAATAACGATATAAGGATAGAGGAAATTCCAAAACCTAAAATCGGACCTGGAGAAATTCTGGTAAAGGTCATGGCTTGTGGTATCTGTGGTAGTGATGTAATGGAATGGTACCGTATTAAAAAGGCTCCCAGAGTTCTAGGCCATGAAGCTACAGGAGTAATCGTTGAAGTCGGGGAAGGTGTAAAGCACTATAAAGTCGGTGATAGAGTATTTGTATCTCACCACGTTCCATGCAATGAATGTCGTTACTGTTTAAGTGGCCATCACACTGCTTGCGAAACTTTACACACAACAAATTTCGATCCCGGCGGTTTTTCCGAATATGTCCGTGTACCAAAAATAAATGTGGAGCGCGGAGTTTTCATACTACCTGACAATGTGTCTTTTGAAGAAGGAACATTCATTGAACCATTAGGTTGCGTTATCCGTGGACAAAGAATAGCACAAGTGAAACCAGGTCACACAGTACTTGTACTTGGAAGTGGTCCAGCTGGTCTACTTCACATTCAACTAGCTAAGTTAAAAGGAGCAGAACGAGTCATTGCAACCGATATTAATGAATACCGATTGAAAGCCGCCAAGAAATTTGGAGCAGATGTTGTAATAAATGCTAAAGAAAACGTGCCAGCCATTTTACGGGAAGTCAATGAAAATAGACCCGCAGACCGAGTTATAATTTGCACCGGAGCCCTACCAGCTGTTCACCAAGCATGGCAATGTGTAGATCGAGGAGGGATCATTCTATTTTTCGCAGTGCCGCCGCCGGATGTTAAAGTAACGATACCCATTACCGATTTTTGGCGAAATGAAATAACGGTAACAACATCTTACGGTGCTAGTCCCATGGATCTTGCAGAAGCACTAGAAATAATCAGTGCCCATAAAATAAACGTGCGAGACATGATTACACATAGGCTAAGCTTAGAAGAAGCAGGCCTAGGTTTCAAGATCGTTGCTGAAGCAAAAGAATGCATCAAGGTAATTATCGAGCCACACAGATAAATAAAATTAGAAATTTCTTTTAAACAAATAATTTTCATATTTTTAATTTTGAACTAGACTATTTGCAATATTAGCTCCATTAGATCCATTATTTTTAAGTCTATGTTCCTTTCTTTGGCAACCTGCTTCAGATTTAGTTCGCAGAAAGGGCAACATGTAACTAGTATGTCTGCTCCTGTTTCCTTTGCTTCATAAATCCTTTTAAGAGCTAGTTCAAGTGATTTCGAGGTAAATCCTGATCTAAACCCTCCTCCAGCACCACAACAGTTAGAGTTCTCACGGGAATTAGGCATTTCTACAAATTCTATGCCGGGGATTGAAGAGAGTATTGAACGTGGAGCATCATATACTTCAGCGTGTCTTCCGAGGTGACATGGATCATGATAAGTAATTTTTAAACCTTTTAATGCCGTAGTGTTTAGCTTTAGTTTTCCTTCATTAAGTAGCTTTTCAAGAAGTTCGGATGAATGAAGTACCTCTACGTCTAAGTCTCCAACAATCTTAGGGTAATCCTTTTTTAGAGTTCTGTAACATCCGGCACAGGAGGTTATAAGATATTTTGACCCGCTACTATTAATGTTTTTATAGTTTTCTTCCATGATTTTGATAGCTTCTTCGATGAAACCAGTCCTAAGAATTACTGATCCACAACACTTTTCGCGAGTAAATTTCGCTAAATTAACATTTAAACGATTTAGTACTTCAACTGTTGCTTTGGCAACGTTTTGCATACGAAAGGCTGCAGTGCACCCCACAAAATATAGATATTCACCTTTGGATGGAAGTGAGAATGGTAGCCAATCCCATCGCTTGACATTTTCCACATGATACGGGTTATAATAGTTTAGTACGTCGTTAAGGACTTCTGTATGTCTTTCAATTGGTTTAAAATGGTATTTGTGTAGTAGGATGCGACGGGCATTTTCAACTATATCAACTACTTTAATGCCGCCACCTGCGTCTTTACACAAATATTCACATTTTCCACAGGTCGTACAGTACCAGATAATATTTCTTAAAGTATCTTCGAGTGGTATGTCGTATTTTAGTATGTAGTATATTGAGAAGATTTTTCCAAAGGCAGATTCCCTTAACCATTCCTCGTAAAGTGGACATACCGTGGTACAAAACTTACAGTTAACACAGTATTGAAGTATCTCCAAAATTTCTTTTTCAACATCATTTATCGATTTGAGCATGAAAACTCACCATCCTTCAAGATTCCCCGGGTTAAGAATGTTATTTGGATCTAAAAGCTTCTTGAGTCCGAGAAGAATATTATAGTATGTTTCGCCGTATTTTTCTTTTAAGAATTCTATACGGTAACGTGTAACGCCCCATTCTCCACCTACACCTCCATACTTTATGTTCAATGCCTCGGTTTTTTCCCATACCTCTTTTACAAACTTTTTTCTCTCCTCGTCAGTAAGCTCCGTGGGAACTATTAATTGAAGATGTATGGTTGGAGCTCCTATATGACCGTAAAGGTACATTTCAGGGTTTTTTACAGTCTTCATTTTCTTGGGAAGTTCCATAACGTCACGCATAGCATCAGGAAGCTTGGGAAGCGCCGGTACTATTTCACCAGTTATTGCTGGACCTCTTTTCTGAGTAATTAATGAACCTACAACTTCACGGCAAGCCCATATTTGCTTCCACTCATGTTCATCTTCAACAACTCTAATTTCGATGGGATTTTCTTTTTTAAAGGCATTAAAGATACACTTAAGCTTCCACTTTGCTTCACCAGGCATATAACCCATGGTTCTAACCATGACAACCGCTGATTCTTCCGGATATTGCAAGCCTTGTGAACTAAATGAGATTTCAACACATTTTTCGTCCATAAACTCGGTGAAAATTGGTGGAGGAGTCCTTTCCACATACATTCTTACTACGGCGCGTGCTATAGGCAAACAGCCTTTGAAAAAGGCTACTCCTTGAGCTTCTTCATTCGGTTTAGGTATAAGTCTCATTCTCACTTTGGTTATAACACCTAGAACTCCCTCTGATCCAACAAAAATTCTAGTTAAGTCAATTCCCGCAGGCCTACGTAAAGCCTTTGTACCAGTTTCAATAATTTCACCCGTAGGTAAAACAACTTGAAGCCCTAAAACATAGTCAGATGGCTTACCTATGCAAGAATCTACCAAATGTCCACTAGTATTTACAGCTATACCTCCCCCCACAGTAGCTACCGGTCTACTTCCAGGCATAAGCGGCAAAAAATATCCTCGTTTTTCAAGAATATCGCTTAGTTCTTCAACTCTCACACCAGGTCCACATTCAAAATATCCATGGTCCTCATATATTTTAACATCTTTCATACGGCTTGTACTTAACACAATACACTTACATTTCGGCCTTGTAGCTCCATGAAGGGCTGTGCCAGATCCATGTACCCATACAGGTATTTTATGTTTATTTGCGTATTTTAAAATCTCAGATACTTCCTCTGCTGAAGACGGTTTTACTACAGCATAAGGTATTTCTTCAGGAGCTAAATCGTAAGGCATCGGATCAAGCGCATAACTTATTCTATCGAAAATGCTAATAGAAACATTGCCCTTACCAACTATAGCTTCGAGATCGGATGAAAGCAACTCTAACCTAATTTCTGGGGTTTTGTCCATGTAGGACACCTGGTGAGATTAGATTACACTAGATTTAAATCATTTCTCACTTAGCAACATCCTTAAAAAGATTAGCTGCCAAAAGCATGTAGCCTAAAATAATGCTTTAATTTATGAAATTAAGAAATCTAAAGAATATGTGTTCTTTATGACGTAAATTCCAAAATTTTCTATGCGCTCCTCCTCAAGGAGCGGAATTAACATTTCATAAAACCGTATTAACCCCCCTCTAGGCAGTAGTAATCTTGCAAAAAACTCTTGATAAATTTTATCGTGTATGTGAAACGAAAATATTTTACTAGTTAATACATATGGCAGTTCTTTAAGTAATGACATAAGCGGATTAAATATTTCTTTTCTACATTTTACGTAAAGAAGGAAATCTTCTTCCAATCCCATTCTTAGAGGAAAAACTATGGGCATCAAAATGTTACTTTCTAGAATTCTTTTAACTCTTCTCCACGCTTGAATATTAGAAATCCCCACAACCTTAGCTATTTTGCTTGTACTTAGACGATAATTCGACCTAAGAAGAGATATTATCTTAATATCAATATCGTCCAGAGAAATATTTTTGACGGGTTTGATTTTTTCCGCTTCTGGGATGACGTAACACCATCGGCCATCTATTAAGAAATTATAGAGCCATTCGGAAAGTTTTTCCCAGTCTAAGTTCCATAATCCATTCTGATAATCATAGAGGTTAAGATTTATATTAAATTTCCATTCGGAAGTTCTATATGCTAAAAACCGAGTAGTATACCGTTTTTTCTTTTTCGCCCATTCTACAAAGGATTTTATATTTTTTGTCCAAAGTAAAGCTCCTATGACAGTTTTACCGCACAGAAGGTCAAAACACTCATAAATATCGATGAATGGACATTTGAAAGGTATGTTCAGTAGTTCTTCTGGATCTGCTTCTTCTAAAAGCACAAAAAAGTTCTTAAATCCACCTATATTAGCTTGAGGTATTGCTATGACCTTCACATGGCTCTTTATACGATTTAGTAGTGAGTATCCTTTTCTAGGTTGTATATTTGTCTCCTTAATTATATCTTTATAAGGTCCGCGTGGCTTCTCAAACATCTTTTGAAAAAGTCTATATTCTAGTGCATTAAATCTCTTAGACGGAAATATGCCATTAAAAATATGTTTTCTGATACATTTTACGATTTTTCTATAAATTTGGAGCGCAGAATAATCTACAATGTTCTTGATGGTTTCTACTGTTATTTGCTTTAAGATTTTTTCTAAGTCCTCTCTTACAAATAACATCTCAAGATAAGGACTTAGGATATACATTTTTGGTTCATATTTTCTCTCTCTACCAGCCATATTTGATGGTAAGAAATTTATTAACTCCATTAATATTTCCGTTTTCCTTTTGTCCTTCATATTTTTTGCCAAATTAAGTATTAAGGCGTGTAACACAGTATCTTTCAGGTTTGCGTATGGATTTTTATCGCTATAATACCTATCGTTAACGTTTCCCATATTTGAGGCAATTTTATGTAAAGTATTCATGTCTAAACTTACATTATCACCTAACACTTGGAAAAATGGTTCGATATTCTTCCCTTCTCGCATTTCTCGTATGATTTTTGCAACAATATTTTTATATCCATTTTGATTAGTGAAAGGAGATACCTCCCAGTGATTTTGAAGGGTATTGAAGATTATTGTTGTAATAGGTACTAGAACATAAAAATGTGTGTGACACATGGTAATGCAAATAATAACATACAGACAATTAGTAATACAGCATGGCGTTTTTCAGCAAAATGATGCACGATATGAGATTAATGAATACATACAATTAATTTTGGGCATGTTAATAGCTATTTGCAGTAAAGTTGAGAGCCTACATCGCAACATGGTTACTTATAATTGTTGCATTGCAATACCAGATGTTGTATGCCATCTTAAAGGTGCCTACTATGTCACGTCGATTTGAAGCACACATTAGCATCAGACTTCCACGTAAACTCTTGGAGAAACTTGAAAAAATAGCAATGAAAAGAGAAATGAGTATAACTGCGTTAATAAGAGAATTGTTAAAAACCTTTGTAAAGAAGGAAGAATTGTTAAGTTATAGCACAATTACAATATTACCGGATGTTTACGATATCCTTACTCGCTTCTTTCTTATATGCTATGAGTTAAAACCTGAAGAAACAGAAAAATATATCAATAATATCGCAAACACTCTGGAACAACATCTTTTATGGAAACATGGTAAGCTGGTTTCAAATATCGATAGAAGTCTTATCTTTAATGACATTAGAGAATTACTTATCAACTATTTAGGTGTTAGTTCCTTTGAAATAAAGAAATTGGAAAACCATATCTACATAATGAAATGGGAAACCCTCTCCGAGCCGGTATGTAAGTTTATTTCGGAAATTCTCACTACTTTTTTCGAGAAGTTCATGAAAGCAAAAGTAAAGGACTGCAGAATAATTGGAAGATATGGTATCCTAATCATATCCTTTCCATCTAACCACGTTCTTTCGAAAAGAAATTCTTTAAAATAAGTTTCCTCATAACTATTCCTTCCTCTTGAAACCCGAACATTTTGTATAATTTTAGCGCTGGGTAATTGCTGACAGAGACATCTAAAGACACCATATTTGCTCCAATTTCTTTTAATTTGAGTAGACCTAGTGAAAGCAGGTGTTTGGCGATGCCTTTCCTCCTATGCTGAGGATGAACGGCAAGTATTTTAATGAAACCTTCATTTTTAAGAGGATAGTACCAACAGCTTAGAATTCCAACTACTTGATCTTTTTTATCTAAGGCAACGTAGTGAAGTTTTGAATCAAAATTTTTGTCGTTGAGCCAGTATTTTTCAAAATTAGCTAACGTAGACCTTGTTGTAGTATTAAACGCCGAAGCTGCGCACATTACCCATTTCTCTTTATCCTCATCTCTAAAATTTCTAAACACGTATGCAGGTGGAGGAGGAAAGTATGGAGACTTTACCGATTGCATGTCCAGTGTCATTCTACTCATTGTGGAAACAGATTCAAATCCCATCTTATAAAGTAATTTTCGAAGATGACTGTGTTTATTGCGTAAGGAGATATATAGGGATGTTATTTCTAACGATTTTGCTTTTTCTATTATTTTTGAAATAAGATCCATAAATTCTTTAGAATAGTATATAGGGTTTTTAGTTATGTCTTGCGGAGGAAAAATAGTAACTGATCCGCTGGAGTTCTTCATCACACTTAGAACTGAAGAAAAAGAGTTGTTTACAATAACAAAATCCATTCATATCACCAGAACACTAGGTTTTGGTGGGTTCCCGGGTCAAAAACAGTTAAAAAGAGCATGTAACTTTGAGAGAGGTTTCGCCTAGAGGAGGGGGGAGACCGCATGACCCCGGGAACCTCTCACCAATAATAAAAAATAAGAGTTAATTTATTGGCTATTCTCTGAGCATCTCAAAGACTATTTTACATTTGGGGCTGTTAACTTCAAGCGATGAAATTCCTGTCGGTATTCCCAGGAGTTCTTCCATTGCAGCCATTGCTATATTAGTGAATGGACACGCAAATGGCTTTATTCCTACGTTTGTCAAACGTTGTTCTACGGGTAAACACACACAATCCCCGATCTCCACCGTGATTGTATCACCCGACTTGCTGATATTGACTTCTTTGGCTATTTTAAAGTCTTCTGTTAACCGTTTTGCGATCCCATTAAGGACATCTTCAGGCTTTTCTCCAGCAACTTTCAATCCAAGTTCTTTTTTCATTATTTCAAGCATACTTTTTCCTACTGGGTAAGAAGCAGCTATTGCTGCTTCTCCCATAACTTCCCATAACGCTTTTTGAAATCCATATATTATTATGTTTAGAAATCTTGTCACTTCCATTCCTTCCTCCTTCATTTTTCACCCTCCCAGCACATTGCTGAAAGGGTTTATGCATATTTTTTCAATTCATCAACTACTTTCTCTAAATTCATGAATACTAGACCCAGATTTGCATCTTTCCTGATCAAGGTTGCTAGAACTAATTGACCTACTTCCATCAACACCATTTGTCCTCCTTCTCCTTCAACTAGCAGTCGTTTTAAATTTCCTTGCTTTAATTCTTTTAGAGCTCTTGAGCTTGCACCAAGAGCTGATGCGGCCATTGCTGCGAATACCCTTTTATTGACCTCCTCAGGGACTGCACTGGCAACGATTAATCCATCTTTTCGGATTATTGCACTAGCAAATACATCAGGTGTAGTTTCTTCAAGTTTTACTAATATTTTTTGCATTTCTTCAAAAATTCCCTTCTTAGACATGTTAACTTTTCTACCTCCTAATATTTTTTTAAATATACTAATCTTCCAGCACGCTCCTAGCGATTTTTATTGTAAAGTCGATTTTTTTGAGATATTCCTCGGCAACTATGGTAGCTGCGCCGACGCTTTCATCATCTTGTACAACTACGGCAAGTATCAGTAGATCACTACCGATAACAACAACAGGAAACCTTTCTACACGTATTAGTACTGGTTTCAACTCTTGGAAAGTTGATGATGCAAGAAGTAGACTCTCTATTCTCTTTAGTAAACTGACCTCGATGTTTTTTGGAATTTGTATTGACAGAATAGGTTTTCCAGTTGCAGAGTAAAGAGCGCATCCTTGTATTTCGCTTAGTTCTGACATTTCTTTTAATTTTTCCTTTACAGTTAGGAGTGTGCTTCCATCTATGTTAATTGGGGGAGCAAGCATAACTTCTTTTATCTCTTTTTCGAATGGTTTAAAGAATGTAACATCACCTACGTAGTTAATGTCTTTGTATTTCCTTGTAAATAGCCTCTTTATGTCCTTAAGCCTTTTCTGTATGTCTATTACACTTTCTTCGAAATCTACGCAAGCCGCAAATATCAGGCTGCTATCTTTATCCTCAAGAACCACGAACTGACAGTCTTCCACGGTTATGCTTTTTAGTCTTTTTTTAGTTATTTCTAATGTGAAGGAATAGATTGCACTAAGTAGACCAGTAACTAAGCATGGGTCTGCCTCTATACTTCCTATTTTAACATGTACTAGCGGTTCCCCGCTCTTTCTGAACACATAGACATTGTGAATTGTCATCAGTGTTGTCTCCTGAACTTTCTGTTAACTTCGCAATTACTACATAAGTTATTTGCGATTCTCTTGAAATAAGGTACTATTATCATGTATATAAAGGTAATATTGATTTTTATCGACTTTAAAAAGATGTTGACTAAAATAACCTTGTTTAATCTACTTTAGATAATAATAGTAATACTGGCAACAACAAATTTTACTATCTCAGACGATCATCTAAAAAACAATTTTTTGTAAAAATAACTTTATATTACATAATATTCTTGTATTTTCTACATGATTGTGAAATAGTTTTTAATTGGCTTCCAATTCATTTATAGTAGCTTTATGCTTCATAGGTTAACAAATGTTAACCGAAAAATTTTACGTTAAATTTTTAAGTACAGGAGATAAGAATTTCGCAAGGATTGCCAACTTTTGCTAAAAAACGTCGTGAAGTTTGTATGATATTTTTAGGTTTTGACATTAAAATGTATAACTTTCTCGCCGAATGTTCTCAAAAACCAACATTTTATTCAAGCATTGACAAGAGAACTTTTCAAAAAGGGTTAAATATTTTGATTTGAAATGTAAGTTACTGCCTTAATGTGTGTGGGGGTAGGTTTGTATACGCCGTTTAAATTAGCTTTTAGAAATCTTTGGAGGAGAAAAAGCAGAACTTTTATTGCCTTTGTAGGTGTAGTTCTAGCTGTTTCTCTTTTCATTGCGGTAAATACGACAATTGACAGTTTAACGGTGAATCTAGTCGAGGGATACACTGCTTATCTTGGAAAATACGATATCATTATCACAGGTAAGGGTACAAGCACTTTCTTTGACCCCGTAAATATGTCGGAGAAAGTTCTTAGTGTTGAAGGTGTTGAAGAGGTTGTTCCGGCGCTTATTTTAAGAGGCATAACGTACATTGGTGATAAGAAGCGTGGACTTCTTCTTATCGGTGTAAATACTTCTGATGTTGGAGATAATTGGAGTTTTGAGGTTATAGAAGGTTCTATAGATATTTCTACTAATAGATGTCTAGTTCCAGATGTTATAGCTACTAATTTTGACATCTATGTGGGTGAAAACTTTACTCTTGGCATGTATAACTTTGAAGCGAAACATTACGTTAATTCTAGTTTAACTATAGGTGGAATAATTAAAACTCCTAGCGAGTTGCCTGTAAATATGAGAAGAGTTGTTTTTGTAAGTTTAGAAACCCTTCAAGGTTTATCGGGCCTTAACAATACAGTTGATGTACTGTTTGTTAAGCTTAGCGAGGAGATCATAAATTATAGTGATTTAGAAGGTAGTGTTAGTAAAATCGTAGAGATAGGTTCAAGCATTCAAGAAAAAATTGGATTGGAATACACAGTTTTTCTGGTAAAAGCATATGTTTTAGAAAGTGTTAGTGGTGTAGTTTCTACCCAAAGAGTTATGCTAAATATTTTTGTTTTAATTGCCGTTTTAATGGCTTGTATCCTAATAGTTTCAACAATGCTTATGAACGTTGCAGAAAGAATACGAGAAATAGGTATTCTTCGCTCAGTAGGTTCCTCCAAAGCACAAATTTTTACCTCCATACTAATTGAAGCTATCATTATAGGTTTAATTGGCTCAACAGCAGGTTTGGGTCTAGGCTTACTCCTTGGAAAATACGTAATTTCACCTTCACTAGTTGGTTTTCGAAAACAATTTCAAGTTTCAATCTTTGTTGTATCTCCTCAAAGCTTAAATCTCGGACTACTATTAGGAGTTTTAACTAGTATTATTGGTGGTTTTTATCCTGCTTATTCTGCTTCTAAAATGACTCCTCTTGAAGCCTTGTCTCCAGCTGTTAGGAGAATGATTATAACCGAGAAAAAGGAGAGAAAGTTAAGATCTGAAAGAGTTAATGTCGGTCTTGTTATTGGTGGTATCGGTCTTTTTGCCGCCACAAGTTTCATGATGTTTTTGCTTCCAATAATAGGCTTTTACGGTAATCAAGCTATTTTCATCATGGTTACTTTCATTTCTCTTGGCTTAATACTTGTTGGCTTAACACTCACTTTCACAGCAATTCTACCCTTAACTGCAAAATTCTTCTCTAAAATTGTTGGAAAGTTATGGAAAATTGAAGCTACTTTAGCTGAAAGAAATATTATGAAACATAAGAGAAGAAGTAGTTTAACTTTCTTTATGCTTTCAACCTCCATAGCTTTCATTATATTGGTTGGAACTATTACTTCAATGTACGCTGTCTCTTCTCAAATAAATGTTCAAAACTATTTAGGTGCAGATATAGTTGTATATCCAAGAGAGTACGTTCCGGTGTCGATAGCTGAGAATATTAGTTTGGTTGAGGGTGTTGAAGCTGTTTGCCCTGTTACAACGGGCATAACCGTAAAAGCTGGAGATCTCGTATTATATAAGCAGTATGCTCTCAAAATTTTTGGTGTAAATGCTTCAACTTTTCCAAATGTAACGTACGCTAGGGATATAGATTTTGAAAGAGGAACTTTGCATGAGGCTTTCAAGAAGCTTGCAGAAGAAAATGACACAATAATTATTAGTAAAGGGCTTGCTGAAAGCTTAAATATGGATGTCGGTGATAAAATTAGGATTGAAACTGTTTATGGAACGTTTGTGCTGAAAATTGCGGCTATAGCCTCTAGTATCCCGGGATTTAGCTTCACAAAATTTAAGCAAAGAGCTGCGGCTACAGACGGGCTTGTCTCTCTTGAAACCTATTGTAACATTACTAAGATGTTGGTTGTTGATAGATTCCTTATTAAAGTTAAAGAGGGTTTTGATCCGATTAAGGTTGCAAATACTATTTCGAATGAAATAGGTGGTGAGTACGATATTCAGGTTACCACTACGAAGGAACTTGCAGAAAATGCTGTTGAAAGCTATGAAGATATTTCAAAGCTTTTCACAATTCTACTTTCATTTGCTGTTGTTATTGCGGTTTTAGGTCACGCTACATCTCTTGTTACATCTATTCAAGAAAGAACGTGGGAAACCGGTGTCTTAAGAAGTATAGGTTTGGATAGAAAGCAGACAGTCCTTGTATACGTGATGGAAGCTTTTATAATCGCATTTTTAAGCTATATTTCAGGTGTTGTAAGTAGTCTTATAATAGCTTTTGAACTTATACAGTCAAACAACTTAACTAGCGATTTAACTTTACCTTTAACCGTACCATACACTCTTTATCTCTACGTGTTCTCTTTGGTGTTTTTCACAGCTCTCATAATTTCAGCATATCTATCTTACAAGACCACGAAACTAAGTATTGTAGAGATATTGAGAAAAGGATCAAGACTATAAGAAACTAAGAGGGAAAAATATGGGTAGAGAAGTGGTTGTAGAAACCGTTGATCTTTGCAAAGTGTATAGAATGGGATTAACAGAAATACATGCTCTTAAAAATGTTAACTTGAAAGTTTACCGTAGGGAAATGGTCGCAGTTGTAGGTCCTTCAGGTAGCGGAAAAACCACGTTACTTAATCTCATTGGGACTTTAGATAAACCTACTAGTGGCAAAATTTACATAGATGGTGAAGATATTACAATTAAGTCTGAAAAAGAGTTAACCCTTTTAAGAAGGAAGAAGATAGGTTTTGTTTTTCAATTTTATAATTTAATACCTGTTTTAACAGCTTATGAAAATGTTGAACTACCCTTATTGATTTCTGGAGTTCCAAAAAAGGAAAGAGAAAAAAGAGTAAGAAAGTTATTGGAAATGGTTGGATTAGAAGATAGGATGAATCATAGACCTGATGAGTTAAGTGGCGGTGAACAGCAACGTGTAGCCATTGCTAGAGCCCTTGTAAATAATCCTTCAATAATTCTTGCCGATGAACCTACAGGAGACCTGGATACTGAGACAGGATTAATGGTTGTACAATTAATGAGAAAACTTGCAAAGGAAGAAGATTCAACTGTAATTATGGTAACGCATGATCCACAAATATCGGAGATAGCAGATAGAATAATATATTTAAGGGATGGAAAAATTATAGGAGAACATAAGCCAAGATGATTGACACCTGCACTTAAACAGTTTAAAACGTTCGGTGGAGGTGGTGTTTTGCCTGAATATATTACTATTAGCGATTTTAAAAAGTTAGATATGAGGGTTGGACGTATAGTTGAAGTTACTAGAGTTCCTAGGACTGAAAGACTCTATAAAATTAAAGTTGACTTGGGAACTGAAGTGCGTCAAACAATTTCAAGCTTAGTTGGCTATTATACACCTGAGGAACTTTTGGGCAAAAAAGTCATTTTCTTAGCTAATTTAAAACCCGCGAAATTCTCCGGTGAAATATCTGAGGGCATGCTCCTAGCTGCAGAAATAGATGACAAACTAGCACTACTTACGGTGGATAGAGACATACCTGAAGGAGCAAAAGTAACCTAACGCCTAACTGTTTTTCTTTCTTACCTAGTAAGACATTACTAACGTTATTTTGACTAATTAAAAATATTTATGTTAATTCGATTTCTAGATAAAGATAAGTTTCCAGTGGGGTTCGTCAAAAACTGAAAACACCATTCCAACATGTGGTATTTCTATAGACTTCGCGGTTTCGGAACCTATTATAGATGTTTCTGGGATGATTATTTCAGGAAAGACGCCGATTCTTGGGTTACCATCCTTAAATTTAGATCCCACAGTTGCGCCAGAAAACAAACAACTTGCTACATTCTTATTCATTATTCCATCTGAGCAGTTCGCTGAAAGAAAAGATAGAGAACTTAATAGGTTGGAAAATTTGTTTATAAAACGTTTCCAAAATTAAAAGACAAGGTTTTATGGACCCGTAAACTTAAATTGCCAATTGTTGACGGTGCAGCTCCATTTTACAATCAAACCCGCACAGATAGAGTGCCGATAAAGGCACCAGCCAACGGACTATTTTTTGTTGGTAATTCATATGCCGCGCCTGGAAGTGGCGGAGACATAGCTTGGCACACAGCAAGAAAATGCGTTGAAGAAATAGGTAAAAAGTAAACTAGTGAAGGAAAACTGAAATTTGAAAAGGAAACTATTCGATAAGCCTGAAAACTTAACATCATTTTAACCAAATTTTAAATAGAAAATCTGTGCGGCTATGCTAGACATTAGCAAATTAGTAGGTATTTCGTAAACTCTATAAACCTCCAAGTCATAACTATTATTTCGAATATTCAAATTAGTTGTGGAGGTGGGCTGATTGCCTAAGTTTCCCTCCGAAGAATGGATAAAAGAGTTTTGTAAACTGGTAAATGAGAACAAAGCATACGAAGAGGCTGCGAAAGATTGGGAAGGCGACTTTCTATTCATAGTCACACCAGATGAAGGATTAGATAGAGAATACGTGTTTTACGTGGATCTTTGGCATGGAAAATGCAGAGAAGTCAGAATGTTAAAGAGTAGAGATGAAAAAAGGACAGAGTTCATTTACGAAGGCCCCTACTCCAACTGGAAAAAACTAATCAAAGGTGAAATAGACCCAATAAAAGGTCTGCTTACAAGGAAATTTAAGTTAAAAGGTAGCATGATGAAAATTATGAGAGCTACCAAAGCCGCAAAAGAACTTGTTGCAACCGCAAGTAAAGTACCAACGGAATTTATCTAGTGGGATGATGCAATTATGTGGTTCTTTACTTCCCCCCGAACAATCGTATTTGGTGAAGGTGCCTTAGAATACCTAAAAGAGCTCGAAGGAAAAAAAGTTTTCATCGTAACCGATAAAAATCTAAGAAAACTAGGCATCGTAGATAAAGTTGTTGAACAGCTAAAGGAAACAGGCATGGAAATACGAATTTTCGATAAAGTTGAACCAGAACCATCAAAGCAAACTATTGAAAGAGGTGCAAAAATTCTCTCCGAATTTGGAGCAGATTGGATTATAGGGCTTGGCGGCGGATCATGCATGGATGCTGCTAAAGCTATGTGGGTTTTATACGAAAGACCTGACTTAACCATAGAAGACATAACACCCTTCGAGAAATTGAACTTAAGGAAAAAGGCTCGTTTAATAAATATTCCAACAACTTCAGGGACAGGTGCAGATGTAACTTGGGCAGTAGTTATAACCGATGCGGAGAGAAAAGTAAAGCTTGAATTGGCTTCAAAGGAAGTCGTTGCAGATATTTCCATTCTTGACCCAGCTTTAGTACTAGATTTGCCTCCAAAATTGACAGCTGATACAGGTATGGATGCTTTGGTTCAAGCTATTGAAGCTTACACCGTTCAATGGAAAAATGATTTTAGTGATGCTCTTGCTCTCCGAGCAATACAGCTGATTTTCAAATATCTCCCGAGAGCTTATAAAAATGGGAAAAATGATCCTGAGGCACGAGAAAAAATGCATAACGCCGCTACAATGAGTGGTTTAGCTTTTAGCAATTCTCAAATAGGTATTGTTCACGCATTGGGTCACAGCCTCGGTGCTGTTTTCAAAATCCCCCATGGTAGATCGGTTGCAGTGTTTTTACCCTACGTGATGGAATATAATCTATCCGAAGCTGTTAGTCTATATGCGGAAATCGCTGAGGCTATAGGAATTACCGATGGCTCCAATGAAGAGAAAGCTAGGAGACTTATCGAGGCTGTTAGAAAGTTAATGAGAGAGATCGAAGAACCGCTAAGTATAAAAGAAATGGGCATTCCACGTGAAGATTTTGAAGTAAAACTAAATGAATTAATTGAGAAAGCAAATGAGTCGACGGGTACTATCGTAAATCCACGTGTACCAACCGAAGAAGATTATAGAAAACTTTTCCTATACGCATATGAAGGGAAAAGTGTAGACTTCTAGTTGGGAAGTGTTGTAAATGGGCTACATGGGCAAAATTCTAAAAGTAAATTTGTCAACAGGTAAAATTTCCGAAGAACCGTTAAACATGAATTTTGCAAAAATGTTTCTCGGCGGGAGTGGCCTTGCATGTAGAATTCTCTACGACATGATAAATAAGGATACAGATCCTTTAGGGCCGGAGAACCCTCTTATTTTTATGACCGGCCCATTAACTGGAACAATTGCGCCTTCATGTGGGAGATACGTTGTCTGTGCTAAGTCTCCTTTAACAGGTATTTGGGGGGAATCTAACTCTGGTGGGAAATTTGGTCCGATGTTGAAGTTTTCAGGTTTCGATGGAATAATCATAGTTGGGAGATCTGAAAAACCAGTATATCTATCTATAATTAATGGTAGTGCAGAGTTAAGGTCTGCTGAACATTTGGTAGGTAAAAATACCTTTGAAACTCAGAGGATTTTAGCTGAGGAGCTTGGTGAGAAGAGGATTAGTGTTGCTTGTATCGGTCCTGCTGGAGAAAATCTCGTAAAGTATGCAGCAATCATGAATGATGGTGGAAGAGCTGCTGGTAGAACTGGTATGGGGGCTGTTATGGGTTCTAAAAACCTTAAAGCCGTTGCAGTGTTTGGCTCCCAAAAGGTTCCACTAGCAGATGAAGATAAGTTCATAGAAGTTGCTAAAGAAGCACATACTATTGTTAAAGAAGCTTTTAACTCCGAGATGTTTAAGCAACTAGGTACTGGTGCCTATGTTGATTTGGCACAAGAAATGGGTGATATGCCAAACAAATATTTCACTTTAGGCGTTTTTGAGAATGCTAGTAAAATTAGTGGCTCCACAATGGCTGAAACAATACTTGTAAGAAATCGTGCATGTTATGGATGTCCAATCGGCTGTGGTAGAGTAGTTAAAATAGATGAGGGAAAATATAAACTACCTGAAACTGACGGTCCAGAATATGAAACTCTTTGCGCCTTTGGGTCCCTTATTCTCAACGACAACTTAGAGGGTTTAGCTTACGCCAACTATCTTTGCAATATTTACGGCATTGATACAATAAGTTGCGGTTCAACAATAGCTTTTGCAACATACCTCTATGAACAGGGGAAAATCTCTGAAGGCGAAACAAGCGGCATTAAGTTAAAGTGGGGCGACATAGACACTGTTATCCAATTAATTGAGATGATAGCTTTTAGAAGAGGTTTCGGAGATATTTTAGCTGAGGGAGTAAGAAGAATTGGTGAAAAGTATGATGCAAGAGACTATGCGGCGGAAGTTAAAGGACTTGAAATACCTTTCCATGATCCTAGAGCATTCTTTGGCATGGCAATATGCTACGCGACTTCGCCTCGCGGCGCATGTCATCTTAACGGAGATGTCTACTTGGTTGATCTTGGACAAGAGGTTCCTGAGCTAGGCATAGTTTCCGGAGATAGATTCGAAGAAGAAAAGAAAGTAGAAGTTGCCATAAAATCTCAGAACTGGAGAACAGTCTACAACTCCATAATTATGTGTCAATTCTGCAATCCACCGGCAGAAATCATCGCAAAACTACTAACCTACTCAATTGGCCAAGAATATACAGTTGAGGATCTTGATCTCCTAGGTGAGAGAATTTTCAATTTGAAAAGGATTTTAAACAATAAGCTTGGAGTTTCAAGGAAAGACGACTATTTACCAAAAATAGTACTAACTCCCTTGAAAGAAGGAGGAACTGAAGGCAGAGTGCCTAATATAGGTAAAATGCTTCAAAAATACTATGAGATAAGAAAATGGGATTATAAGTCAGGAAAACCAACAAAAGAAAAATTAAAACAGTTAGAACTTGACAAATTACAGATCTAGCTATGCAGCCATACAATTTTATCCAATTAAGGAACACATTACAAAATTTCCGTTTATTTCGTTTATTTTCCTCTATGGCCCAGATAGGCTAAAGTTATATGTCAGAAATAACATTTATATGTCTGACAGATAGGAATATCTCCGAGCAATTTTTCAAGGGGAATTAAAATGGGTGTTGTAACTAGGGCTAGAGTTGGGAAAAAGGGAGAAATATACACTACAAAGGACGTGAGAGAGATTTCTGGGTTAAAAGCTCCTGGCGAAGTTATACTGATAGCCAAGAAGGGAGAGATACGTGTGAAAATAGTTCCTTCAATCGAAGAGCTGCTTAGAGAGAAGCCTGTTCTTAAGATATCGTTTGAAGAAGCGGAGGGAATTATAGAGAAGATGCAGAGGGAGTTTATGATTGATCGGAAAGAAGATTAGAGTGTTTTTAGACACTACTTACATTATGCCTTTATTCGGCATTGAAACCGATAAATTCTCCAGAAAAGATTTAGCTAAACTATTAAATATTAAAAACATGTGTTTTTTGGTTTCTCTAGTTTCATTAATTGAAATTAAGTGGATAATTATTAGTAAGACAAGAAAAAACATGAAGTTAAGAAAAACGTTAAGAGAGAAGTACAGCAAGGGTCTTGACGTTCTATATTATAAAAGTAAAATAAAGATTCTTTCCTTAATAACTCCCGAAATCGATGAAATTGAAAATAAGCTTTTGGATTTTGGATTGTCAGACTACTTTGACAGAATCATATTCTCTATGGCATTTCATGAGGCTGACATATTGCTAACTGAAGATCAGGAAATTCATAGCGTGTGGAAGGATCATCAAGACATCTTTGAGGGACTTGTAGTGATTTCATGGGAACATTTCTTCCAAAAATTTAAATAATTATCCTCATTGAATACACCC
>JAEOSG010000150.1 GCA_016840485.1 Candidatus Baldrarchaeota archaeon | reverse complement strand
TATAATATTAACCGCTCTTCACTACTTTTATATTAATTGAAAAACAAAAATATATTGTCATTCTACTTATTTTATTTGATTAAAAGATTTAAAAAGTGTAGAAATTATATAATATCTGTACAGGTGATGTAGAAAATTTCGGAGTAACCATCAATATCGGTTTAAATTGCTACCAAAACTTTAACTTAATTTAGTGTTAATTTTAAAGGGAAAACATAACTTAATATTTGAAACGTTAGTAGAGAGTAATCACCAAAAACCCCCAAAACCTCAAACTTAATTCAACTAAACCATGATTAGAAGTATGGAATTGAATAAGAAGTTTTCCTGTATGGTATTTTCGGTGGTTTTTAATGGAGAATGAGAAAAAAATTATTATGGGGATCGATATTCTACCGATGAGATCCCCCTCCTCTAAGCGGCGGACAAAATACGCTGTAGTAGTTTTTAAAGATAATAAAGTTATCGAAAAAATTGACGAATTAAGCTATTACAAACTTATAGAAAAAATTAACAAAATTAAACCGGATATAATAGCTGTAGACAACATATTTGAACTCGGCTCTGAAGAAAAGCATGTGATAGATTTTATGTTAAGAATTCCTCCGCAAAGCAAATTAATTCAAGTAACCGGGTCACCGCTACATGGAATGGAGCCACTTCACAGATTAGCTAAAAGACATGACATAAATATCCCAAGTAAAGCATCCCCGTTGGAAGAAGCTGAAGCTTCAGCATTACTTGCTGCAAAGGGTGTAGGATTTCTAGTTTCTGCTTTTGAGGAAGAAACCCAGATAATAGTATCTAGGGGGAGAAGTTTAGGGCCTGGAGGGTGGAGTCAGGATAGATATCGAAGAAGATTACATGCACTTGTGCAGCAGGTGACGCATCAAATAGAGAAAACACTTACCGCGCATAAGCTAGATTTTGATTTATATGTTAGAAAATCTGAACATGGAATTGTTAGAAGTAAATTTATTGTTTATGCAAATTACAATACTGTACTAAGTCTTATAAAGCCTGTTAAGGGGCAGGATGTTCAGGTAAAAATAGTTCCAGTTCAAAAGAAGCGCATAGAATTTTTGCCATTGCAATTTTCAGATATAAGAATGAAAGAAACAAAATATATTATAGTTGGAGTGGATCCTGGAGTTACTACTGGAGTCGCCATTCTAGATATGGACGGTAACATACTTGAAGTGCGAAGTGGGAAAGAATTGACAAGAGGAGAAATTATAAGGCTGATAGCTAAACATGGAATTCCTATAGTGATAGCTACGGATGTAACGCAAGTTCCTCAGTTTGTTGAGAAATTAGCGAAAGCATTGAACTCCCAGCTTTTTCAACCTCCAAGACCACTAACTGTTGTCGAAAAAAGAACACTTGTTCAGGAATATCTTAAAAAACTAGATATGGAAGAGATATCTCTTGATTCACATCAACGAGATGCGTTAGCTGCTGCAATAAAAGCTTATCAAGGTTTAAAGAATAAGCTTAGTCGTGTTGAGGCGCACATAAAAGAAATGGGAATTAATGTGCCCATTGACCCGGTAAAGACGCTGGTGATTCAAGGAATGTCTATTAAAGATGCTATAAATAAAGTTATTTGCGAATTAGAAGAAAGAAGAAAGAAACAAGAGGTAAAGAAAACAGTAGAAGTTGTTGAAAAACAAATAAGTCCAGAGATTTTAGACTTAAAAGGACAATTACAAGCCAAAGAAAAAATCATCGAAAGACTGGAAGAACAACTTCAGAAATTAAAAGAGAAAATATATGAACTTGAAAGAGAAAATCAAAAATTAAGAGAATTAATAGAGAAAATATCGTCCGAACAGGCCATCGAAATTAGGAAAAAGAAAGAAATCTTGTTTAGGGAAAAGGAAATAGAGAGATTAAAGAAAGAAAACTTGAACCTTAAAAAGGAAATATCGAAGCTTAGCGAGAAAATTGCTCAACTAATCAGAATGAGGATAATGGAAACGAGAGGATTGGCAGTACCATTAAAGGTCATAAAACGGTTTTCTCAAGAAGGAATATTGGAAGCTGAAAAGGAGTTTGGGATAAAGAGGGGAGATGTCGTGTTTCTTCTGGATGCTAGTGGAGGAGGGCCCTCAACCGCTAGACTACTTATTGAAAAGGGTGTAAGAGCAATAATATGTGGAACGCAGATGAGTCACATGGCATTTAGAGAATTTTTCGAAGCAAAAATACCAGTACTATCAGTAAATGAGGTAAACGTAAAGCAAGTTGACGAGTTTGCAATTATCGATAAGAGGGAACTTGAACAAGCTATTGAGGCTTGCCTAAGAGAATACTCGGAGATGGAAAAGAGAGAGATAGAAGAAAAAATAGGAAAACTTCTAGAAAGATACAGAAGAGAAAGAGGTCTGACATAATAGTTATTAACTTCAGAAAATTAGTTTAACCTTCTTCCCAATCACTTTCAGTAACATCTGGTTTAATAAATAATATATTATTTCCTCGAATGAAAATTTCTCCGTATTTGGCTTTTGGTTCTCCTTCTTCAACCTCTTCGGCACCACTAAGAACTAGATTCATGTAGTTATCCACTTCGATAAGTCTGCCTTTATATTCTAAGCCATTTTTTAATTTAACAAGAACTAAATTGTTTATCGATTTTGCCAGTAGTTTAAGCGGGTCTTTTTCCATGTAACACATGCCCCCTGATTCTCGAAAAAATGTATAACTCAAACAATAAAAACCTTGCTATCTATTCATGTACATTTTTATTTCAAATCAAATAGTGACGTAATCTTTTAAATTTTCCCATGTCCATAGATATCCTCGCTACCAAATGACCCAAAAACTTCAATATCCCTTAAACCAGCCTGTGAGAGTAGAATTTCTAAGTCCTTTACATTTAGGGATTTTGATAAAACTGATAAATGCACCATGCTTCCCTTCTTACAAACCCTAACTATCTCATTTAACGATAACATAGGATTGGGTAAATTTTGAAGTAACGTAACACTAAAAGCTCCGCAAAAAATATTACCACGTAAAGGTAGAAAATCAGAATCACAGCAAACAAGGAAAACTTTTTGCAAAGTGACTGCTTTCTTTGCTCTCCTTAACATTTCAATAGAAAAATCAATCCCAACAACCCTAAACCCTCTCATGGTAAGCAATTCACAAAACAAACCAGTCCCACACCCTACATCAACAACCAAAGATCTTATTTCATGAGTTTTTCGAAGAAGGATAGTGTACTTAATCATTTGGATCTCTTGATACCTCTTATTATAAACCCCCGCTGAACTATCGTAAAAAAATTTCACTCTCCGCTTCTTACTAAAACCCAACATCTGCCCTCCATCAGTCAAAACATCATTCAAACTAATATTTGCCACGTAAAAACAAGAGAGCACTCATTAAACATGCAATTAAGGGCCTCTGCGTAACTATGACCAGTCATAAATTCCTCCTTGCCGGATTGTCGTCATCGGCCATCTTTATGTTTCCTAATTTGATTATTTATCTTTTATGTTTAGTCCGTATCCTTAAAAGAGTATGCATGTTAAACTTGTTTTTCTCATTTATCATTTCCGTTTCATACACTATAGATGAACTTAGACATGGAACTTGGATGTTACACTGTATCAAGCAAATATGCAAAATAGAAGTTTTTGTTTAAAGCATTAAGTCTAAGGGTTTAGAAAACTATCAAAGAAGACGAGAGCTCCAAAGGCCTTATGAGATACAACAGATCATGATTAAATTTAATATTATACCTTATACTTTAAACTGAATAAGTAATGTTTTAGAAAGTTAGAATAAACAAAAGAGGTGACATTAGGATATTAAGATTCAATATAAAATTACTTGGCCACCTATAGCTTCTCCTGGTATTCCTTTTTCCATTCTTGCTCTAAGAGTTCCTCTTTTTCCGTGCGTTGCTACTATTTTTCCTTTTATTCTCTTTCCTTTTGGCGATTCCCAGATTATTTTTTTGCCTATAAGCTTTGCAGCTGTTTTTTCACTATTTATCCCAGGAAATTTTATTAAAATCTCGTTAGTCTTTTGGTCATGTTTAGCTCTTCTATAGTTTATTATTACGCCCGTTGATCCTTTTAGGACTGTAATGCTCATTGTGGTCATCCCCTCTTTCTAGAGAAAGACTTATACTTTTAAATTTTTAGTTTTTAAGGGTGTTTTTAAATGCGTATTATTGCGGCTGATAGTGGGGGCGCAATTCTCAAAGATGACTATGAGCCTACTTGTATAGTTGGTACAGCTGCTGTTTTGGTGGAACCGCCTTATCGACACCCGTCTGTGGTACTCTGGAAACCGTTTGAATATAATTTGAACGAAAGAGAGCCTATATTAAATGAGATGTTATTTTGTTTAGAGCTTCTTAAGAAGTGTGGCGCAGATGTTATTCACTTAGATATAAGTTTAGGTGGAGTTAATCTTTTCGATTTGGATGCTAAGAGACTAGCTAACTATAAAGTTTCTCCTAGAGGTAGGAGAGTTCTTGAAGGTCTTATACCGAAGTTGAAAAACTCAGCAAAAGGCTTTGATAATATAAAAATTTTATTAGTTGGTAAGGACAGTTCAGCTGTTAGAATTGCTGAGTTAACGGTTGGAATTAACGGTCTTTTATATATAATTGATAAATTTATGAAGGAGGAGAAGGAAAAAGTTCTATACGGCTTACCTAGAGAGAGTTCCATATTGGTTAGTAAAAACCATTTAACTATTAAATCTCTTAAGGTTTCTGAATTTGACATTTCAATAACAGTAAATTTACCGGAAAATTTGTTAAATGATGTCGAGATTTTAGAGTATCCCAATCCTATAGCTTCTGGTTTTAGGGTTATCGAGCTAAGGAGGCGCAGTTGAAAATGACGATTCTTAACGTGGTATTTTTGGGCCCCGCGGGTTCAGGTAAAACGACTTTAACTGCAACATTTGGAGAATGGTTGGAAAAGGAAATGGACTATAAGGTTAGTTTTGTTAATTTGGATCCTGGATGTGAATACTTACCCTACAGTCCCGATTTTGATATAAGAAGTATAATTACGACGAGGGATATCATGATTAGGGAGAAAATGGGGCCTAACTCTGCTATGGTAAGAGCTATGGAACTTATGAAAAAACGCATTGAGGATATTGTTGCGAGTATAGTGAAATTGCCTGGGGATATTTGTCTAATCGATACACCTGGGCAAATGGAAGTTTTTATTTTTCATGCAGCTGGACCTAAAATTGTTAAAGAACTTGAAAACATCGGTCGTACGGTTAATGTTTTTCTTCTTGATGCCACTTTAACATCAAAGGTTTCTAGTTTGGTAGTTGCAGAATTGATGAGTATTGCGGTTCAGCTTTTAATGGAAATTCCAACCGTCACGGTTCTCAGCAAAATAGATAAAGTCGATAGAGAAGATATAGATAGACTCATCCTAGATATTGAATATTTAAAAGATTCTTTAAGAAAAGAAGGTGGAGGCGTAATAAAAGATTTATCTCTTGAGATTTCAGAGGTCATTGAAGTCTTAAGAGGATCTTTGAGAATAGTTAAAGTATCTGCAACTAAAGGTATAGGATTTGATCAGTTATATGATTTGATTCAC
This sequence comes from Candidatus Baldrarchaeota archaeon, assembly GCA_016840485.1. Taxonomy (GTDB): domain Archaea; phylum Asgardarchaeota; class Baldrarchaeia; order Baldrarchaeales; family DXJG01; genus DXJG01. The sequence continues at coordinate 633 of JAEOSG010000150.1, read as the reverse complement.
GAAACCTTTTGCACTTGTGGAGATTTAACATGAAAAGACAATGTTGGTGATCTATGTGTCAAAAATAACAAAGATGGTCTGTGACTCAAGCTTCCTTTTAGGTGTTGCTAGGGGGAATAAGAAGGCTGTATCCATTTGGAGTAGGATAAAAGAAGGGAGCATTAAATTGCTTATTCCTTCGGTTTCGTTTGTGAGTTTTTGCTCGGAACTCTTAAAGAATGCAGAGGAACATTATATGGATGTGTTTTTAGCTGCTATACGGGCAATGCTTAACATAAAAGTTATACCGATTGACCTCGGTGTTGCAATAGAGGCTGGACATTTTATGCAGAAAGGATTAGACTTTGAAGCAGCTATTGTAGGGGCCATTGCTTCGATGTACAAGGTAGATGGTATTATTTCAATAAATAAACAATATTATACGAATAAAATAAGCATTCCTGTAATCGATGAATTATAGCATTTTATTACTAAAGTTATCTTCATGATGAAAGTCTTTGGCTGTAAAAAGTTTAATATACTGAAGTACAGTTTTTATAGCGTTAATTTTTAGGGCAAATTGCTGTGCACGTCTTACATTCCTTAAAATATATCCATTATTCATAATTTCTTCAATAGCTTCAAGTAAGGTTT
>JAEOSG010000047.1 GCA_016840485.1 Candidatus Baldrarchaeota archaeon | reverse complement strand
CACTAAGGAGGCAAAAGTTGCGGTTGAAGAAGGATGGCTTATTTCCATCCCTACTGCTGTAGCTAATCGTCCGCTTTATCAGTCAATAGCTAAATTTGTTCCATTAAGAAGCATGGTCTTAGAAACTGATAGCCCATTTCTCTCACCATTTAAAGGTCAGAGGAATGAGCCTGCAAACGTGTACTACGCTGCAGTAAAAGTGGCTGAAATTAAGGGGGAAAAATTAGAAAAAGTGGCAGAAACCACAACAAGAAATGCTCTTAGGTTTTTTGGATTGTAGGATTTTACGTTATAACGCTTCATACACTTTAAGAAGTTGGATTGCATCTTTTTCACGTAACGGACTTTCACAAATCATGGTACCGGATACATTAAATTCTTTTATAGCTTTTAGAACAAGCTTTGGATCTGGACTATTTTGATTGATGGGTAAATGTTTTCTCTCGGATCCTTCCCTTATAATTTCTTTCTTACCGGTTAAAAAAGTTTCAAGGGATAAGGTGGGTTGTTGAACGATTGTGAATTCAACACCAGTAAAGTGCATGTGTAAATTTTTGAGAGCTTCTTTTCCCAGCACGTTCTCAAGCTTTAAAAGAACCTTTATTACGTCATCTACACTCTTTAATATTCCTCCATTTCTTGCATGAATATGCGCCCAATCAAGAACTATCCTAACTTTATCAACTTGTTGAACAACACTAATAAGTTCTTCGAGTTTACCGAATTGTTTATGCTTACCCGTGATTTCTAAACCTAAATCTATATTCTGTATCTCATTTAAGACTTCCTTACAGTGTTTAACTACTAATTTTACATGATCTTCCTTTTTCAACCCCTCTTGATATCCCCCAGGGTGTATAACGACTATATTGCATCCTAATCTTTTGGCAAGCTTCATAACTTTTAAAAGCCGTTTTTTGCCATATAAATGGAATTGTTTAGAGTTGGTTAAACTAATGGTGAAGGGAGCATGACAGGAGGCATATATTCCGTGTTTTTTAAGTATTTTTTGAAAACTTTCCATGTACTGTGTGGAGTATGAAGGTAGTTGATACTGGTACATCGTAAAGGGTATTTCAAATGCTTTTAGCTCTGAAAAAATATTTACAAGATATTTTAATGCTTCTAGTGGTTCCAAGGTTTTTGTTGTTCCACTTGGACCAAATCTTACTTTGTTCACTGAACAGTCTCTCCCTCATTTACTCTATAATTTTTGTGGATTTTTTGTTCCAGTTTACGGCTATTAATGCTACTGCGCTCGGCTTAAATTGATCTATAATTGGGAAGTTTGCTGCCTCGCATATTTTTGATGCAAATTCTACGATGTCTTCGTGCTTTGGTTGGAATGTTTTGGCGATATCCTCAGTACTAAGTCCTTTTCTTTCGGCATATTTTGTGAGCCTTAATCGAGCTCCACCTATGAGGGTAAAACCTTTTACCTCCAAGAAATTGGGGTTGGCTTTTTCTACGATTTTTGCATATTTTTCTGGTTCAATCATATTTAGATTTTTTACTGCAGTTATTCTGATGACTGTTCGGCAGCTTAGAGATTCAAGTAGTTCAAGCGTTTGGTTGAGTTTTTCCCAACCATTTTTAACATAGGGGATACATACCTTTTTGTAAATCTTTTCGTTTGGTGCGGGTAAAGTAACATATAGCTGAGTTGGAAGCTCGTTCATTTCACTTAATCTTTCAGGGAATGTGCCATTTGTTACAATAAATGTTGTGAACCCCTTTTTATGGAATTCTGATACTATTTCATCAATATAGGGGTACATCATAGGCTCACCAGTTAAGGAAATGGCAGCATGCTTTGGATATGCTGCTTCTTCCCAAACTCTCTTTACAAGTTCTGGATTAGCAATTTTTTGTTTAATAATGTCCTCGATGTCCGTAACGGTACTAATTTCTTTTTTTGCCTTCTCCGAGATCATGTATTTTTCTTCTGATATTTCGATCACATATTCTTCTCTTAGAAGGTGTCTTAGTGCACTTTTAATTTTTCTTTTAGAGAGTTTAGTTTTTGTTGCAAGAGAGTTGAGAGAGAGTTGTTCTCCCCTAAATAATGTTTCAAGAATTATGACTATGTTTTCGTAATGTTGAAGTAATCTTCCAAGGGGATATTTTTTCTTGACCATTTGTTTTTGGGCTTTAATCATTTCATTAACTATCGTTTTAGGGTCATCAAGGTTTAGTTCTTCTAGGGATGTTTCATCGATCAAAAGACCTACATCATTAGGGTGAATTCTCCAACAGTAAATGCATCTGTGGTTACAAAAAATCATAGGGCTATTTTGCAAGCATTGATGGGATTTTATTCCATAGAATTTTTCTTTGTAACAATGTCTTATGCCCGTGAACAGCTTTTGTTCAAACCAGTGACAAGGTTTAATAGCGGAATGTTTGTATTTGCCTACTACTACGTAGCCGGGTGTTTTTTCATATATCCCCATAAATTTTTCTAGTGGCTTGCTCATTTTTAACACCACTGTTTAAATTTGGATATAAAGTTCAATTTTTGTTTTAATTGCATAAAAATTTGTTACCATTCATCTGATTGAATTTAAAATTTAATATTGCAGATTGCACGATTTTTCTCTTTGTTGATATAAATTTTGTCCTCTTATATCTCTATCTAAAACTTAAGCCAAACTAACTTAATTGTTACAAGAATTGCACACATTAGAATATAATCAGATATATTTGAATTATTTCGTCTATAAAGTGTTTAGATTCTTAATATTTAGCTCTACATTGGAGTTCTAAAAATCCGATAACCTTAATATTCGGTGTTTATCTGTTTTAATTAAGCTTTCAAGAATAGTGAATAATATAGGGTATTGCTATAGGACATACATTACCTTTTATTTCTATGTGTGTAGTTTTACTTGATAAGTTACAATTAATGGTGACAATGATGTTGAGTGAGGAGGCCATTAAAAAGATTAGGGAACTTCTTGTGAAGGATGATGCCAAAATAGCTATGCTTGAAGTTCTTTCTGATGGCGATTGGCATTCTACGGTTGATTTATGGAGAGCTGCTAGAAATGTACGAAAATTTATGGGAATTGTAGGTGTTGGTGTTGCTCTCCAACAAATCCAAGACATTGCTGGTAATGAGCTTTTACAAAAAAAGACTGGAGTAGAAACGGCTGAGTGGAGAATAAATCCGCAATTTTTAGATGAATTTAAAAGTTTACTGAACGAAATAAGAGAAGAGAAGAAGAAACGAGTAAAGGGTTTAGATTTTATATAAGGGAATAGCTAATAACTAATAATTTAGCCTGGATTTTCGTACACTTCATATTTTATTTTAACCATTTTGATAAGTATAAGCATACAACCAGCACCATGTCGTTTTAAGTTATATAGTTCAGAAAACCTGATACTTAAGGAGTTATGTAGATATCAGGGTTGTAGTTTGTTCAACACCTGGTATTTTTCGTAGTTCGTAGATGAAAGTTTGAAGTTGATTAATATGTTCAACTTCAATTCTACAAATTAAATCCCAAGGGCCGTATACTATTCTAGCCTCTTTTACCTCCTTCATTTTCCGTATTTCCTCTAGCACAGTATCTTCTTCTCCCGATTTTACAAGAATTAATACGAATGCTGTTATTGTTGGCATTAGCAAAGCCCTCCATAGGTTAGGGTCTTATGCTTTTTATCAAAATAACACTTTAAAGGTTTCCCTTAGAATCTTGAAATATAGTTCTACATTATGTGAACACTGGGGTTTTATAAATGTTAAAAGTGGCAGGTTTACAGCTTAGATTAGAAGACGGAAAGAAGGAGAAAAACCTAGCAAGAGCTTTGGAGGCATTAAGGAGAATTGCTAGTAGAGAGAAAGAGATAGACATTTTCTGTCTCCCCGAACTCTTTGACACCGGTTTTAACTATGCGAGTTTAAAAGATATAGCCGAAGAGCTTCCAGGGAAAACCACTAATGTTCTTATGAACTTCGCTGAAGAGTTCCAAAGCTACATTATTGCTGGCATAGCTGAAAGATGTGAAAATAAAATATTTGATTCCGCTGTGATGATTAGCCCTAAGGGAAAATTTTGTGTATTTATAGAAAAACTCACCTGTTTCAAGATGAAAAGAACCACTTTGCTAGTGGTGATAAAATATTTGTAATTGATTTAGGAAGATTTAGAATAGGTTTGCAGATTTGTTACGAGGTTAGATTTCCAGAGATTTCTAGGGCGCTTACTTTACATGGTGCGAAGATCATTTTTACTTTAGCTGCTTTCCCTTTAGAGAGAATAAATCATTTTGCAATTTTGTCAAAAGCTAGGGCCGTGGAAAATCAAGTTTTTCATGTTGCTGTTAATCGCGTGGGTCCAGGAGAAAACAAAGTATATGGCGGTGAAAGTATGATTATAAGTCCTTTAGGAGACGTTATTGCTGGTATTGGACGTGTCGAAGGGGCAGTAATCGGTAATATTGATTTAGATTTGGTTGATAAAGTTAGAAGAGAAATTACTGTATTAACTGATAGAAGGGAAGGTGTTTACAAAAAAGTTAAGGTGATATATTCCAGTTTTTAACAACACGGTTAGTGATGTCATGGTATGTATTCGAGTATTTTGAAGAGTGAATTGTTTTTAATTACTATGTTTGCGTGTTTTTCAATTATTTCATCTTTTGGGTTGAATGCGATGCTAAGTCCTACTATCTTGAACATGCTGAGGTCAAAACGTGTATCTCCTACTGCAATAAACGTTGAAAGTGGCGTTCCCAGTTTTTTTGAGAGATCCATTAGATTTCTACCCTTTTCACAAGGATCAACAACACATTTAACGTGTTCGGTCAGATATCCGTTCTCGTCTGTTTTAAACCCGTTAGCATATACGTGTTCTATACCTAACTTTCTTGCAATTTCCTCAGCTAATATATCTAGTCCTCCTGTAACTATTGCTGTTATATAGCCACGTCTTTTTAATTCTTTAATTGATTCATAGGCTCCTTCCACCATTTCATAGTTTTTCAGCGCCCTTTTCACTTCAGATATGTGCGGATATCTATTGTTTTGTTTCCAAAGAAGAAGATCTCTACGCATCCATTCGCAATAACTTATTCGCCCCGCTAGATAATCTTCCATATTTTTCTTAACTAGTTTAGGATCTGATCGAAAATATCTATGTAGGGTTTCCCAACAACTGGTTTCTTTAATCAATGTACCATCCATGTCGAATACAACGACTTTAAAATTTTGTGGACACACGAAACCCCCTCAGCAAATTACGTGGGGTGTATTTAGTTTTTTACGATATTCCACCCCCGACTGGCGGGAAAATGGCTATAGTATCCCCGTCCTTCAATTTGGTATTCAATCCGTCTAAAAATTCAATAGACCTGCCGTTAACGAGAATTTTTACATAGGGTTTCAGCTCATTTGAACTTCTTAGGATCTCCTTTTCAAAATTAGGGTTATATTTTTTGGAAATTTCTCTTATTACATCTAGTACCGTTAAGTTTTCGGACGTATTTAAGGAAATGACACTAGTACCTATTAGTTCCCTAAAGGATGCAAAGAGTTTAACTTTTACTCTTACTTTTACCCTTGATAGAATCTTAGCTTTTACCAAAGCAAGACACCCATTAGATTAATGAATGCCGTTAAATTAACATTCTACAGACTTTTAAACTTTAGCCAACTTCGATAAGAAATTTAGTTGTTAATAAAATATGGCTTTGAAAAGGTTGTTGAAAAGATAAAAGGGGAGAAGAGGTTTGAAATACTCTATTTAAGAGGTTTAAATTTATATCCATAGTAAATTATACCGCTTTCGCCTTCCTCCCGAATTTTACGGAACACGGCGTAAACCCTTGTTCCGACATGTATCTCATCTGGCTCACAGTCGGTTATTTGCGTCATTATTCTGGTTCCGTCATCTAACTCAACTATAGCAACAATATAGGGAACATATTTCTCGAAGCCGCGAGGAGGGTCGTAAACGGTGGCCCATGTGATAATTCTACCTTGTTCGCTTAATTTTACCTCTTCTAAGCTTACAGATCCACACTCTCTACATACACGCCTGGGAGGAAAATACGTCTTTCCACAATTTACGCATTTACTTCCGATGAGTCTATAACGACTTGGAATTTCTCTCCAGTATCTTGGCACTGACATTTATCTGACCCTCCTGAAAATATGAACCGTCACAGTTCCACCTACTCCCCCAATATTTTGTGTTAGGCCGATTTCTGCATTATCAACTTGATTTTTGCCAGCTTCTCCTCGTAGTTGTTTAACGATCTCTACCGCTTGGTATACTCCCGTTGCACCTATTGGATGACCCCTAGCTTTTAGTCCACCAAAGGTGTTTACTGCAATTTTCCCTCCTGGTGCTATTTCTCCTTCGGAAATAGCTTTTGCTGCTGTTCCCTTTTCGAAGAAACCAAGGTCCTCGAGTGATATTACTCCAGTAACGCTGAAAGAATCATGAATTTCTGCTACATCTACTTCTTCAGGTTTTATGTGAGCCATTTTATAAGCTATGTTGGTAGCTTCGATAGTTGCCTTAAACGTGGTTAAATCATCTCTTTGATAAAGGGCAATTGCATCTGTGGCTGCACCTACCCCCACTATTTCTATTGGTGTATCTGTGAATTCTTTAGCCTTTTCTAAGGGGCAGAGTATTAGTATTGCTGCTCCATCTGCTGGAGATGAGCATTCAAGAAGTCTTAAAGGTTCTGCAACAAAAGGTGATGATAAAACTTGTTCTACAGTTATTTTAAACGGATACTGTGCATAGGGATTCTTTGAAGCCATATCATGACAATGTACGGGTAACGTTGCCATTAATTCATCTGAAACGCCAAATTTATGTTGATACGCTCTTTTAATCATTGCATTTAAGGCAGCAAAGGTAACTCCTATAAAAGCTTCATACTCTTGATCCGCCGCCATGGCCATGGCATAGGTTATGTCCGGTGTTAAAACGTCTGACATTTTTTCAACTCCACCTACGATAACGAAGTCATGAAGCCCCGACGCTACTGCTTGAAATCCTTCTCTTAATGCCATGCCTCCTGAAGCTCCTGCTGCTTCAATCTTGACGGCAGGAGGTGATTTTAAACCTATGTAGTCTGCCATTAATGCGCCCAAATGTTCCTGATGTTGGCAATAACCAGAAGACATGTTTCCTACGTAAAGTGCATCTACCCGGTCTATTGTTACTTCATTTAAGGCCATTATTGCTGCTTCAGTAAATAAATCTCTTATTGAAAGCCCCCAATGTTCTTTAACTTTTGTATAACCGATGGCAATGACCGCTACTTTCCTCAAGTCTGTTCACGCCCTTATTTTTCCCCTGAACTTCACATATGTCGAATAGTCTATATATTTCCTTACACCAATCATGTCTCTAACAGAAGGAATGGGATTCCTCTTTTCCAATATGATGTCTTGAACAACAAAGCTAAAGGCATCACTGCCAGCTCCTGAACCGTATGATGCCAGAAGTATTCTGTCACCTGGATTTGCTATGTCCAGGGTAGCAGCAAATCCCACAAGTGATGATCCTGCATAGCAGTTTCCTATGTATGGAGACAAAAGTCCCGGTTTTATTTGATCCATCGTAAATCCTAGTTTTTTGGCAACTTTCACCGGGAATTTAGCATTGGGTTGATGGAATACAGCGTACTTAAAGTCGCTAGGTTTTAGTCCCATGTTTTCCATTAGAGTTCTGACAGAATTTATTATATGGTAGAAGTATGCTGGTTCTCCAGTAAATCTTTCAGCATGCATTGGATAGTGTTCGTGAGCTCTTCTCCAAAAGTCCGGGGTGTCTGTAACGAATGAAACTGCCCCTTCACAATATGCTAAGGTCTTGTTTGACCTCTTGGTAAAGATGAAAGCGGCTCCTCCAGATGCTGCTGTATACTCTAGCTGATCTCCCGGACGACCTTGGGCGGTGTCAGCACCTATTGCCATTGCATATTTTATCCTTCCTGATAAGACATGATCAATGCATGCTTGAAATGCTTCCGTCCCAGCTTTGCACGCAAACTCGAAGTCTGCTGTTACCACGAGTGGGGTGGCTCCTATGGCTTCTGCTACAATCGTGCCTGATGGTTTTACTGCGTAGGGTTTACTTTCGGTTCCGATGTATACAGCTCCTATTTCTTTTGGATCTATTTTTGCTCTTCTTATAGCGTACTTTGCCGCTTCAACCGAGATTGTTACAAGGTCTTCATCTATTCCTGCTACTGCTTTCTCCATTATGGGTACATGCCCGTTGTGGTTACCCCATATCTTACCTATTTCACATGCTTTGATTCTGTACATTGGTATATATGCTCCATACCCTATTATGCCAGCTTCTTTTGTCATCTACGTCCTCTCCATATAAAAGTGAAATATTTTTATGTATTCAGATGGAGGTGTGTGAAGGGTTATTAAAGGTTTCTACTCAACTGCTGGTTGTGGTTTCGACAATGGTGAGATAAAAAATTTATTGTTAACAAATAATCGAAGAACTATTTTATACTCAGAGAATAGTAGACATTGAGAGTTTTATAGCCATAAAACTCCAAGTTACTTATCGATAATTATAAGTGTTAAATTTAAATTACAAAGACTCATACATTATTTGAAAGGAGAATGATTCCGATATCAGGGTGGACTATTATGTGTCTAGCTGTACCAGCGAAAGTATTGGAGATAAAGGGAGATAAAGGTGTTGTTGATTTTGGAGGGATTCGAAGAGAAGTGAGTTTATCCCTAATTGACAACGTTAAAGTGGGAGATTATGTTTTAATTCATGTAGGTTTTGCTATTCAAAAATTAGAAAGAAAAGAGGCTGAAGAAATACTTAAACTATGGCAAGAAGTATCAGAAGCGCTTAGCACATAGTTGTTAAGTAATGTTTCTGCCTTTAATTTGAACGGTTAAAATAATGGAGAATCTATTTATGAAAATATCACCAAGCAAAAAGACGTGGAAATCTGTTTTTAGAGTTATAAATGAAGCTGATATTATACTTGAGGTATTAGATTCTCGAGATCCCGAAAGTTTTAGAAACAAGAAAATAGAAGAAATCGTAACAAAAAAGGGAAAGAAATTAATTCTTGTAATAAACAAGTCCGATCTTGTGCCAAAAGAAGTATTAGAGGAATGGAAGAAAAAACTTAGCAAAGAACATCCTACAGTATATATTAGTTCAAAAGATCGGCTTGGAACAAAAATTCTTCGGAAAACTATTCTAAAATATGCCTCCAAAATACCTGTCAAGGTAGCCTTAATAGGATACCCTAATGTTGGTAAAAGCTCAATCATTAATGTTTTAAAGGGTAAACATAGTGCTGGCACAAGTCCGATTCCAGGCTTTACTAAGCATAGTCAACTTTTCAGAGTAACTCCTAAGATCTTTATTTTGGATACCCCTGGGGTGTATCCGGCTGAAGATGAAATATCGTTGATACTTAAGAGTGCTTTGGAAGTCGAAAAAATTGAGGATCCAATTACTTGCGCCTTAGAATTAATAAAATTCATTAAGAAAAAAGATCCTAAACAGTTAGTTAAGGTTTATGGTATAGAGACTGATGATGATCTCGAATTCTTGGAGAAGCTGACAATTAAAAGAGGACGATTGCTAAAGGGTGGAAAGCCTGACATAGAAGAAATGGCGAGAATTATTTTACGCGATTGGCAGAAAGGGAAAATAGTTGTTTGGAAAAAACCTGAAGAAACTGAAACATCCAATTAAATTGGTCAGAGTATTATATGGGTAGTAAAAACTGTTGTTTTATCGAGCCGACAGAGCTATTCTTTCTATTTCTTCTTTTCTTCTTATTGCATGGCTTTTTGGATCGTTTCGTGATGCAAGTATTATTTCATCGGCCAAGCACTCTTCTATTGGTTTTGGATTGTTAAATGTTGCTCTTGCAGCTCCTTGTACGATAAATCTTAATGCCAGGTCCACTCTGCGTTGGGGTGCAACATCAACAGCTAGATGGTATCTAATTCCTCCATAGGAAACTGTTGTTGTTTCCTCTCTCGGCGCTGCATTTTCAATAGCTCTAATTAATACTTGTATGGGGTTTTCACCTGTTTTTAGGTGTATTATTTCGAAAGCAGCCTTTACAATATTGTATGCTTTATGTTTCTTGCCTCCACATCTACCGTGTTTAAGTACTTTTCCTCCTTTTCCCTTGGAAAGTCCTGGATTCATGAGTTTATTAATCAATCTTTCAACAATTGGTACTTCTGCCTTACCAAACTTTTTGTGCTCATGTCTTCCTCCAGTATGGGGTAAAAACACTGGTTTCAAGCAAATGTACCTTTTTAACCCTGGATCTGATACTTCTATGCCTTCATAGCTCCACTTTCCAAAGAGTTTGATCTCACTCATATATTTCACCTAGATTAGAGTACCCTCTATAATTGTTAGGGATTGAAAGCTAAGGCGTAAAAAAGAACTTTAACTTATAAATGTTATGTGAAAGAGGAATCACGTATAACAATCACATATACCTACGATCTTAACATTATTACTGTGCGTAATGTTATTCTTCGGAAGATACTTTTTCTTTTCTGGTAGGAATCAGCAAACCTATTAATGTTATTGTAAAAAGTAAGGGGAGAAGAACCAAAAGTATTGCTTCTGGCTGCGATAGCTCTAAACTTCCTACTATTGTTGGAGGAGCCCCCAAGAATGAAAAGAGAAACTGTGGGTGAATTACGACATAGGATAATAAGATTATGGCGAGTACCCTGTATAGAGTGCTTAATAAAATGGAAAGTAACGTTTTAGCTTCTGATGGGAAGGTTACCTTAGCTTCCAATGACGTTTTGGCTTCTGGATCCATTTGATAAAGGTTTTCCAAAAATACCCGAAGTCTTGTGGAGTCCACGCCTACCCCAGTTTCTTGTCCTTTACGAGAAACTCTTTTTTCTACGATTTCTCGTAAATATTGGACAACATCAGATGTTAAGAATCTTCTAACTATTGATGCTGAAAGGGTAACCTTTGCTTCCTTTCCCGTTGGAGTTTTCTCTTTTTGTTGTTCAGAGATTTTGCGTTTCTTTGTTTTTAAGGAGAAAACACTTTGCACGTAGGATGCTTGGACAGCTAAGTCAAATGAAAGATAAATTACAAGTATGTTGAGTATAAAGGGGTTTGTAGCAAAACTTACTATGGATTCCGAAGATAGAAAGGATTCTTGCCATACAGGAAAAACTAAATTTAAAAATTCACCAAGTTTATATAGGAAAAGCACGGTTCCTTCAAAAAGCACAGTTTTGAACGCATTAGAAAAGTCACATTTAAATAAAAACAGTATAAGGCTGATAATCATTAGAGCAATTATCGCTTGTGTTAAAAATACATACGCCGGTTTTATTATCATCTTGAGATCAATATCAGCTTGTAGCATCGACACATTTAATGTTGTTTGAAAGTATTTATCGAGAAACAACTGACTTACATAGAATACACTTGGCAATTCTCGAGTAAGAACATTTATGAGGAAAATAGGCAAAAGAGAAAGATAAAAGAAAAAGACGTACAAATAAAAAAGAATTGAAGTTCGCACAAAAGAAAACCATGTATAGGTATAATTTAAATCCCATATATCCCCAGGCGAATTTTCTAAAATCAAATACACTGAGTAAATAAGAGCTAATACTGAAATTATCCTCATGACCTTGGTGATTTTCATCCACATACACCAACTAGAATTGTGCAATTCCTCGTTTCTTAGCTTTTATATATTCCGAAATTAATGTGGGTATTATATCATCTGGACCCACGGTTATTACGTCCACGTCAAGCCTTTTTATACCTCTAATTATTTCTCTTCTTTCTTCCCAAAGTTCTATTGAAATCGCTTCAGCTAGAGCTTTATCAACGGGCGACAAAGCCCTTTCTCCAATCTCAAACCAAGGGCCAAATGGAGATATTATTAATATTTCGTAACCCCTTGCTCTTGCAAACTTAATGGCATCCAGGACTCGACTTCCAACTTCTTCCAAATCGGATATAATGATTAGATAAGCTTTCTTTCTGAATTTTTTAGTTATTAAATCAAATGCTTTAAGGAAATTCGTTCCTCCTCTGGCTTTTACCCTAGCAAGCGCATCTAATATTCTATAAAAATGTCTTTCGCTCGATTTAGGTTCGATAAATTCATGTACATCGCTTGAAAAAACGCATAAACCTACTTCATCTTTTCTTTCTAATGCAAATTTAGCTAGAATTGATGCAGCACGAATAGCAAATTCTAGTTTACTTGTCTCTATAGGACCCGCAGCCATCGAATAACTCGCATCAAGTAGGATTATTATTTTCATGTTTCTCTCAGTTTCAAATTCCCTGATCATCAATCTACCCATTCTTGCAGTTGCTTTCCAGTCTATTCTTCGATACTCGTCACCTACGTTGTATCTTCTAAGACTTGCAAATTCCGTGCCTATACCTTTCTCTCTGGTTCTATGAACACCGAAAAGTGTTCCAAGCACTCTTTTCTTAGCCATGATTTCCATTCTCTTAATGTCCTCGTAGGGTGGATAGACTACAATGTCAGTAACAGCAGCAATTGTTCTTGTCATTGAAAAGAACTTTAATTTATCTTGAACTATCAGTTTACAGGGCCCTAATTTATATTCTCCTCGCAGTTTTGGCATCAATACGTAGGAAAAGATGAATTTTTTCCCTGGGTCAAGCCTAGTTATTAAGTGATTTGTTCCAAGCACTAAATCGAATGTTTCAGGATATACGTCATATATTTCGAGATAATCGATGGTTTGGTAACCTTTATTGATAACTGTGACCTTAACATATATATAGTCATAAGCAAAGACTTTCTTTTTACTTATTTTGCGTTTAACTTCTATTTTTCCAAGAGTTGAACTAGATTTGAAAAACGGAAAGGTTACAACAACACTAAGTAGTAGGAAAATGCCTAAAATTGATAGCAAATAACTTATCAGGGAAAAGCCTGATGTGAGAAAGAATACGCCCATGAGGATTACTGATAGACCTCTTCTTGTAAGCATGAAATCACCGTTATAATTGCGATTAGGTTGGTACCTCAACTTCCTCAATTATTTCATTTATTATTCTTTCTGGGGAGATGCCTTCAAGTTCTGCCTCCGGTTTTAATATAATTCTATGGTTTAAAACCGGGAAAACTAGTGATTTAATATCATCGGGTATAACGAAGTCACGTCCAAGTATAGCTGCTCTTGCTTTAGCTGCACAAAGGAGGACAATGGATGCTCTAGTGCTTGCACCTAAAAGTATTTGTGGATGGTTACGCGTCTTTAAGACTATGTTTTTTATGTATTCAAACAGCGATTCGTCGACATAAACTTTTTTAACAGCTTCTTGCATGGCTACCACTATTTGTGGTGAAGTAATTTTTTCGACTGTGACCTCTTCTGGTTCATTTTTTCTCTTTAGTATTTCGAGTTCTTCTTCTGGATTGGGGTAGTCTACAAGTAGTTTGAAGAAGAATCTGTCGACCTGAGCTTCTGGAAGAGGATATGTGCCTTCAAGTTCAATGGGGTTTTGAGTTGCTAAGACCATGAAGGGCTTCGGTAAATAGTAAGTTTCACCTTCAATTGTTACCTGTCTTTCCTGCATGCATTCAAGAAGTGCCGATTGAGTTTTTGGAGGAGCACGATTTATCTCATCAGCTAAAACAATATTAGCAAAAATGGGACCCTTTCTTAAGTAGAATCTGCCGGATTTTTGGTCATAAACGTTTGTGCCAACTATGTCTGCCGGTAACAAGTCTGGAGTAAATTGTATTCTCTTGAATTCGCAGCCCAATGCATCAGAAAAGGCTTTGGCCATTGCAGTTTTTGCTACGCCTGGCACCCCTTCAAGTAGAACGTGTCCGTCTGCGAGCAGTGCTATGAAAATGTTTTGTAAAATGTCTAGTTTTCCAACTATAACTTTGCTGACTTCTGACAATACTTTTTGAACTATGCTTCTAACGTCTCTTATGGATATTTCAAGGCTTTTTTCCTCCAATTTTTTCCACCTCTTCTTCTATTTTCTTAAGTTGGAAGAAAAGTTTCAAAAACTGGTCACGTGAGGTTACTTTAAGCTTTCCTTTTTCAATTTTCTCGAAGCTTAAAAGGATTTTTCTAATTTTACGAGTATCTAAATCGGGATGATGTTTAGAAATTTGTTCCAAAAATTTATCCAGTGAGAATCCCAGCTTAAGCTTCAATTCTTCGCTAACAATCCGTTTAAATCTATTATATAGTATTTTCAGAGCTTTATCATAAAACCCGTAAGTTTTATATTCCTTAATTTTTGATAAAAACGCAGTTCTTCCCCTTTTTCTGAATATTTTTAGTGGGGTGAACTTTCTACTTTCTTTTGTTACTGGTATCCATTTTTTAACCGTAAATACCATGAAAAACGGGAGAATTAATGAGAGGTACGGTATGGCTGAAAGCCAAGCAACGTATCCAATAATCGTACCAAAATAAACAATTGATGAAGAGATACCCCATGCTAGGTGACTTTCGTCAAATATTATTGTTGCACTTTTATTGTATTCGGAAAGCCAATTTATTATGTTTAACGCAAATTTTGCATTATCTGCTCTTTCTATCATATCGTTTATGAAGACGCTAGCGTCACTTAGGATGACTATACTGCCATTTAAGGCTTCGAACGCTGTAGCCACTGTAAATGGTCCTACCTGTTCGCCTGTATCATATTCATAATCATGATCAGCATCAAGCCAGCTAAAGCGTGTTGTAGTAGCGACTGGTGGTAAAAGTGTCAATGACGTGTCATTTGGTCCAACTATAGCACTTGCATGATTTAATATAATTGAATTTACACCACTAGTTATTGGATGGGGCATAAAATTGGTGATTATCGGTAAAACAGGATTTTTATCATAGGAGCCAGCGTCCATTAAAATTTTGTCCGAAAATTTTATTTGAAATTGAAAGAGGAATTGGAGAATGGTGTTACCGCTTCCAAAATCGTCAGCTATTAAAATTCCTCCACCGCGTTGTAGAAACAGCAGTAGGTTTGGTATAATTTCGCTTGGGCTATAATATTTTGATGGGCCAATTATTACTAGGACTGCTGGTTGTTCGATTCTATTTATCATACTTAAGGACGATATCAATGTTTTCACGTGAAATCCTTCATTCTCAATAAGTTCTCTAAACTTCGAACAGCCATCCCAATCTGTACTATAAATTGAAAAAGATGGAGGGGAAGGTTCCTTACTAAGTACAGATAGAGCTATAGGTAGCCACGACAGGATAAATACTATTGTGAATACAATCAACGTTGTCGTTTTACTTTTGGGCAAGTTCTAGCGCTCTCCCTGTTACTTGTCTATAAATTGTGGAAAAGGCCTTAACAAAACTGTTATAGTCTTCAAGTCCAACCTCATGATGACTGAATCTTGCTTTTTCGTACATTTTAATCAGAAGATACGTAGCGTCAGGGTTTAATCTGTATTCTTTTACAACGTTTATTGCAAATTCTCTAGGCGTCAAGGAACCTGGGCGTTCAACGTTGAAGTAAGCTCTGAGAATTTTTTCAAATAAATTATATGCTTCGATTATTGCTTCTCTGAATTTTGCTTGTCTCACGTAATCGTTTATTGTCATTATTGGCGACGATATATCGATTTCCGGTTTTTTCTGTCGCCTAAATCCTTTCCAGAACTTTTTGAAGAATAGAAAAGTTGAGCTTAGTGCAAATGCCACTACAACTATTATGTAAAGTAGTTGTACTGGTACATTTATTTTCCACATTTTTTGTTCCCTCACCTTAACTAATACAATAACCTCATTTGATTTGAATTGGGTTTTTGCCTTAAGTGTAGCATATATTGTTATATTACCTGGGTTTACATCTTCTGGAAGCGTATAAAATACAGTAAAGTTTCCTTCCTCATCTAAATAAATTAAATAAGGTGTTTCGTTTACGTACAATTTGACTTCCCTATCTATGATATATCGGCCACGTTCATCCACGACGTTCCCGGTAATTATCAAGCCTTCTCCAGGGTAAGCTTCAAGATAATCGGTATTGTTTACAACCACCGTGATGACCGCGTTCTTAAAGACAAATACATTAATACTTGTAGTCGATGCGTTATAGAAGTCGGTTTCCTCGTATAGAAATGTTATCGTTAAGTTTGGTGCAGGAACGTCTGGAATTGTTACATTTCCCTCAAAACTTCCTTGTTCATTGCTTGTTAAAGTAGCTAAAAGCGTTTTATTAAATATTACTTGTATTTCTGCGTTCTGAATGGGATCGCCTCTTTCATCGATAATGACTCCTGTAACATTTAGTTGTTCGCCGGGTAGTACGTATAGTGGTGATCCTTCCACGCTTATGCTTGAAAAACCGTAGATGATGATGTAAGCATATTCACCGCTACCTTTAAACCATGAAGGACTACTAACGGTAACGCGAACAGCATACACTCCGACTTCAAGGTCAGGTGGAACATTAAATGTGGCAGTGAATTGCCCCTGCGTGTTAGTCACATTAGTGACTCCGATATCTGTATTGTTAAATAATATCCGTATTGTTGCACCCTCTATTGGTTCATTGTAATCTTCGCCAGTTATGTTCCCAAATATGGTAAGAGAATTGCTGCGTCCAACTCTGGTTAAAGAAACATTAACATAGACAAACACACGTTCGTAAATTAGGACTTGCGATTTTGTTGAATTGCCACCTCTTACGTACCTGATTGTTGAATTATAACCGAAGAAGATATACGAAAAACCTAGAGAGTGATTTGCTGGAATTGTTACGGTAAAATTATAGTACCCGTTTTCGTCAGTTTTAACGATTTCGAGAACATATGTCCTTCCACCGTCCTCCTCTGTCGAATTGTCCCAGTAGACGGTGACATTTTCGTAAGAAAGAGGAGTGTTATTATCAAGCAGTAAAAACCCTTCAACAACTATTGTCTCGTTTCTTCTAACCTCGTTTGGAGTTGCAGAGACTGTAAATTTGACTTTTGCAACAACGGTTACATTTGTAGTATTAGATGATGAAGATATTAGTGAAGTGAAGTTCCCGTCATAAATTGCATAAACTGTAGCATTACCTAGTGGGTGGCTAAGGGGCACAGTGTAGCTGAAACTGAAACCACCATCTGACTTAGTAACTGCACTAAAGTTTTTTCCTTCCCAAATAATTGTTATTTCTTGATTTGGAAAGCCCCGTCCGTTTTTAGCGTCAGATAAAACTCCACTTATTCGCGCTACTTCAGTCCTTGCAACTTCATCTGGTGTAACAGTAACTGTGATAGTAGTGTTACCCGCTAAGATTATCGTAGTTTGGTTGTTTAACAATTTCCAGTTTGCTACGATTACATGTAAACCTATAAGAGAAGCATCTGTGAAATTAAAAGTTAGAGTTGCAACTCCGCTTTCGTTTGTTATACTTGTTGCACCATTTAACGTTAGATTATCGTATATGTCAGTAAAAGTTATTGTTTCATTAGGCAGGGGTTCTCCATCACTAAGCAGAGTCGCAGTTAAATTTACTGGCACACCTCTTCTCGTGACATTTTCATGAGATGATGTAATAGTTAAAGTGTACCTCGGATTTATTACATATTGGTCTCTTTCGGTGTTTAGTGCCTCTAAATATCCTGGAGGAGATGGATCAAATGCGATCCAAACGCCATCAACGCCGCTATCTGTTTTTATTGGTATCCAAACCTCTGCCCAGAAATGTAAATGTTTGTTTTTTACTATTCTACTGCCCTGACTTTCTTCTCCTGGCAGGAAACCGAAAACTAGTCTTGCAGATATTCCTAATATTCTAAGTGTTATAATGTAAGCTGTTGCAAAATGTATTGATATTCCTTTACGCCTTTGGAGGAACCATTCAACCCAGTCCTGATCTTGAGATGGACCAGAACTGCTTGATGTTCCAAACCACGTGTCATAGTCGTAATCAAAATTAACCTGAAAATATCGTAAAACTATTAACGCGGTTTCAAATGTATTTTCACCTTTTCCTTCGAATTGGCTAGCAAAATCATACACATATTGAGATAGAGGTGGAATGTTTCCGTCTCCATATATATTTTTAATTTCTTGAGGAGTATAATTTGGGGGCAAAGCTTTAAGTCTAATTTGTGTTAAATTAACGAAAGCATATGAAACCATATATTTTAGAGTTGTTGACCCGGAATCCTTAAAAGTTGCATTAAAAATCACATCTTGGTAAGAATCGAGAAGAAATTCGTAGCTTAAGGGTTCTACGCCTACTTCAAGGGATCCATCTAATATTAAAGGTTGTGGCCAAAGTACTGGGAGATATCGCGTAAAAATAGCATCATAGTCTATATTCATCGTTATGGTATAGTTAAGTGGGTTAGGAGAAGGAAGTAAATCTAGTGGTGTTGTCGTTTGATTTGTTTGTGTCCATTTACCTGCTGAGTCGCCTATTCTACCTGTGTAGTTATCATAGGTTGTAACTCGCCAGTATCTAGGCGGATTTGCTGGAGAAACGGTAAATAATACTTTTTCTAGATCTGCTATTCCTTCGTAGGTTAAAAGTGAAAGCCAATCAACGTCTTCAAGCGACACATTTTCTGGTAGTGACACATTCTCAAAAAATTCTTGGCTCCAACTGCCACTTGTTGGAAGTGAACCAGATGGGAAAGAAGAAGGAGTATAGGGCGGTATCTCTTCGTACGGTTCCTGAGACTGTTTAGTTGAAAGTGTCTTTCCAAAGTCTGTTGTCAATACACAGAAACCTGATGGAAACATAAATAGTATTATTAGAATTATAGCCCAACATCTTTTAATTGTTAGATGTTGTTCAAAGAGTTGCGATGTTCGCAAGTAGTAACCTCCGTCACTATATTATCGTAACATACCTTAAAAGTTTAACTAAAAAGTCTCGGGAACTTTCCACACACTTTGGAGCTCCCTTTATCTTTATTGCAAAGTTAATTGTTTACTTTCCCCAAAACTTTAAAGCTCTTTTGATAACCCTGCTCCTTAAAGTCTGATCTGCCATATTTAAAACAGTTTTGTACTACCAGTCAGTAGTAGACAATCTTCATCGACAATCGTCTCAGCGAACCGGATTTACATCATCTTAAATATTAAAGTTCGCTACCCTTTCTGCTTTTGTCTATTAGTTTTAAAATAAATAATTTATCACCAATAACGTCTTCAATCGACCTTAATATAATAGGTTCTAATATTTCCCTGAGAACTGTTTTTAGGAGTAACGGGAAATCTATATCATTTATCGCTGTTGCGAGTCTTTTCTCA
>JAEOSG010000046.1 GCA_016840485.1 Candidatus Baldrarchaeota archaeon | reverse complement strand
ATTCCGTCGTATTTTATTGTCCCGAAATCTAAGCCAACTGTTATTCCTCTATGTTCTACATGTATCGACCGGCCTTTTGTGGCTAATTTAATGAAAGTTGTTTTTCCGCTTTGAAAAGGTCCTGTAATGACAATCTTAACTCTGAGCAATTTTAACACCTAGATTTTTAATATCATACCCAGAACATAAAGAATGGTATTTTCAAGATGTTACACTTGTGATTGATAGTTTTACTGACCCTCTCCTAGCATTTGTTGGTCGTTTAATGTCTGAAAAATAAACCATCCCTTAAATGTTTTAATTTTAGATCAAGACTTTTAATGGAATTCTGCTACGTTGCTATAGAAAAAGATATTAAATTTTAAGGAGTGTTTAAATTGGATGATGAGGCGAACAACGAGTAATATCAGATGAACGCACCAGCTCACTCTGACAATATACCTCTTCTATTATAGTTTGGTAAAATAAAAACGGGAAAAATGCATGTGTTTTATTCGGTTTCTTCTCTGATTGCTGCAAGTTTAAGTATTATTATTGTGTTGCCGCCACCTGAAACTGCTTTGAAGCTTTTGTCTAATTCATTTTTGTGAAGAAACTTTTTAAGAAATAGTCTTATTTTTCTTTTTGAGACCTCGTTCTCCGATCTGATTGTAATGTTGTTCCCTTCTCTTTCTATATTAAATTCTGGGAGTTTCAATTTTAGGAATTCTACGAGTTCGTTTAATAGTTCCTCACGTTCTAGCGTTAGTTTTTCAGCGTCAACTAAACATTCGTTCACCATCAGTTGCACCTCTTATTGGGTTAATAGAAAATTAAAAGCGTTGTTTTAAATTTTTTGATTGAGTCCCATTATATATGTTTCTCCATCTATGTCCCATTCTTTTGTATATGACATCTTTGGTTCTTTTTCCTTTGGTCCTATGATATCTAGTTTTTCGGCTCGCACTTCCCTCATGATTAGTTCTTTTTTATCTTTAAGTAAGTTGACTTGCTCGCTGTTTGGACATTTGACGAAAGCTTCTATCTTCGTTTCTACTTCAAGGTTTGCTTCTTTTCTCATTTCTTGCAGTCTTCTGATGACTTCTCTGGCTAATCCCTCTGCCTTAAGCTCTTTTGTAACTGTAACATCTAGATATACTCTGCCTCTTGGGAATTCCCCAACTGCATATCCCTCTAAAATTTCTTCTTTGAATTTTACGTCATTCTCTGTTAATTTGACAGGTTCGTCATCGACGACTATTTCGAAGAAGCCTTTTTCATTGATTAATTTGAGTACTTCTCTTCCATTTAACTTTTTGATTGCTTCAACTACTTTACCTGTTTTCTGTTTGAATTTTGGCCCCAGAGATGCGAAGTTGGGTTCGACATATACATTTCTGAATTTTTCTTCTTCGCTTAGGTGTAGGGCAGAGATTTCTTTTATGTTTGCTTGGTCTTTGATTAAATCTTGGAGATTTTTAACGGTTTCGATTACTTCTTGAGAATCTGTTACCACGATGGCTTTACTGAGGGGTTGTCTTATTTTTATTGGTGGTTTTGTTGATTGTCTTGCTTGTATAATTGCTGAAACTATGTCTCTTGCAAGTACTACTTGTTTTTCAATTTTTTCATCTATAAGCTCTTTTACTGGCGTTGGCCAGTCGCAGAGATGAACACTTATTGGAGCATCCTTTTCAACTGGTCTAACGAATCTTTGGTATAAAGTTTCTGTCATGAAGGGTATGAATGGTGCGAGTAAGAGTAAACAGTTCTTTAGAACTGTATATAGTGTTGCATATGCTGCAAGTTTTTCTTTTGCTTCAGTTTCTATCCATACTCTGCGTCTAACAAGTCTGATGTACCATCTGCTAACATCTTCCAGTGCGAAGTTTAGGAGTAGTCTTAGAGCTTCGTGGAATAAGTATTTGTCCATGTAGTTTGTAACTTTCTCGATTATCAACTGTAATCTTGAGAGAATCCATTTATCCTCTATTTTCATGAAAGGTTGAAGTTCTTTTAGAGAGTATTTCAGCGGATTGAATTTGTCCATTTCCATGTAGGTTGATGCGAAAACGTATACATTCCATAGGATGTTTAGATCTCTTAGGGCTTCTTTTACACCGTCCCAGTTGAAACGTATATCCTCCCAAATGGTACATTGTAATTCATATAGACGTAGAGGATCTCTTCCATATTTTTCTATGACTTCTTCGGGCGCTATATAGTTTCCTAGGCTTTTGTGCATTTCTCTGCCCTCTGCATCGAGAGTAAAGCCGTGCATTACTACCGTTTCATAAGGTCTTCGGTTAAAGGCTATCATGGATGTGCAGAGAAGTGTATAGAACCAGCCGCGGGTTTGGTCATGGCCTTCTAAAACGACGTCAGCCGGCCACCATTGTTTAAATTCTTCTTGGTTTCGAGGATAGCCTAAGCACGCGAAGGATGCTATACCCGAGTCGAACCATACGTCGATGACGTCTGGAACTCGTCGCATTTCTCCGCCGCATTCACAATTTAAGACTATTTGGTCAACCCAAGGTCTGTGTAGTTCGAGTTCACTTGGTACGCTTACGGCCATTTTTAATAGTTCATCTTTTGATCCTATGACAATTTTCTTTCCACATTTGTTACATATCCAGATGGGTAGGGGTATGCCCCAGTATCGTTGTCTTGATATAACCCAGTCTCTTATGCTTTCCAGCCAATTTCTAAATCTGCTAGCACCAGCCCATTCCGGAATCCATCTGACTTTTTCATTTTCTTCTAGCATTTTGTCTTTGAACGCTAAGACTTTTATGAACCATTGTTTTGTTAAGCGTAGAAGCAGGGGAGTTTTACAGCGCCAACAGTGAGGATAGCGGTGTGTGATCTTGCCAGACCATAGTAGGAGTCCCTTTCTCTTTAAATCTTCGATTATTTGTCTGTCTGCATCCTTTACGAATAGACCAGCGTATTTGCCAGCTTCTTCGGTGAATACTCCCTTGGTATCTACAGGGCAAACTGCTGGTAGACCGTAAATTAATCCGACCTCAAAGTCTTCTTCACCATGGCCTGGCGCGCTGTGCACGCATCCAGTACCTTCCTCTAGTGACACATATTCCTCGCTTAGAACTACACGGTATGCTTTGCCTTCTTCTAATAGCTTGCGTTGTAGAGGAACTTCTTCAAGCAATGGCGGAATATATTGTAAGCCTTCAAGATTACGTCCCGGAAACGTTTCTAGAACTTCAAATTCTTTGCCAACTTCTCTGAAAACCTCGTTGCACCGTTCTAGAGCTAGGATGTATATTTCGTCATCTACTTTAACTTTAGCATAGGTAAAGTCTGGATGAACCATTACCCCCGTGTTACTTGGCAACGTCCAGGGCGTGGTGGTCCATATTAGAATGTATTCTTTCTCTTTTCCCTTTACTGGGAACTTTACGTAGATGGATGGATCCGAAACCTCCCTATATTCTTGAGCTACTTCATATCCTGATAAAACTGTTTCACATCGCGGACACCAGTGGACTACTCGTTCTCCCTCATATAATAAGTTGTTTTCCCACGCCTTCTTGATTAGCCACCATGCAGACTCAATATATTCGTCTTTTAATGTTAAATAGGGGTTGTCCCAGTCCATCCAAACTCCTAAGTTTTTAAACTGTTCAGATAACTGACCAGCATTATATAGGGCTATTTCCTTGCATTTTCTCACGAACTTGTCGATACCGTATTTTTCTATGTCAGCCTTTTTTTCAAATCCAAGCATTTTTTCAACTTGAACTTCTATTGGGAGCCCATGGCAGTCCACTCCTGGCTGATCTCTTACAAAGTAACCTCGCATTCTTCTATATCTTATAATTACATCCTTTAATATCTTGTTTAGGGCTGTACCAAGATGTATTCCTGCAGAGGATGCATATGGCGGACCGTCTAAGAAATAAAACTTTTTACGACCTTTGTTTTTATTTTTCGCCTTTTGGTATGCCCCTTCTCTTTGCCATAGTTGAAAAATTTCCTGTTCAATTTTTTTAGGGTCATACGTTCCTGTTATTGCTTTTACATATTTCTCCATGTTAAACACCGCCATTTAAGTCGATTAGGTATAGGAAATACACGCTGGTGGGTGTACTTCAACCTAAACAAGGAAACGCCTCTTAATTTTAATGTTAATATTGAAAAGTAGACTAACTGTTGTATTGGAAGAGTTTCCAAGTAATTTAGAACCCATTCACAATTTAGGGATAGATACCATGTACTGGATTTGACAATCCCTCACCAGAGTTCACCTTCAGAAAATGTAAACTTTTCTTTTATAAAGCTTTGGTTAGCTGGTATTGATCCCAAGTATTCGGTTATTAAAAGGTGTAACAATTCAGCTAAAATTAATAGAAAGAAAATTAATGTGAAGAGTATAACTTTCTGGTCGGTATTCATGTTCTAAAAAGGTGCTTCAATTACTTTAATAGAGACATCTCAATTTTATCCGCTTGTATTATCAAGCAGCATTACTTAGTGCTTCGGTCCTTATACAATAACTCTTAGATTTTTTAAATTCCTAGATATCAGTTACAATTCTAATGATAGTTTTAATGGTATCCCTGTGATTTTTTGAGCGGTTTCTTCGATTACGGATTTTGTTGTCTCTATTCTTTCTTTGATCTCTTGAAGACTGTCCTGAGCAACTTTGAGATCCCTTTTTAATTTATTAATCGTCTCACTAATTTCTTTAATCGATTCTCTCTTACTAATTACTTTTTGTATCTCTTCCTTTTGAAACAGTTCTTCTCGCTCTTTTAAGAGATTAAAATACTCGTTTGACAGTTTCTTTAATATGTCTTGAGTTACGACACTTCCCAAAACTTTTTGGAGTTTCTTTGCTAATCTTCTTTCTAACCCTAATTTCTCTTCACGTACAAGAACATCCATTTTTAAAAGTAATATTTTAAGCTTAGATGCATCACTATCCTCATTAATGAACGTGTTAAAGGGATCATTAATATACTTGGCTAGTATATCTTTTTCTTCTAGTTTCAAAGTGGCATCTCCACTTGTTACCAGGTTAAGAAATTTTTTGAGAGGCTTTCTTATACTATTTAAAATGCTCAGTATTTTTGCCCTCAGTACTTCTATTTCCTGTTCCGTTCTTGTTAGCACTTGAAATTCGGCGCGATTTTCCATTTCCACGAGTTTCTGTCTTGATTTCTCTAGTTCATTTACTTTTAAATTAATTTCTTGTTCTAAGCTTGAAATTTGATTTTTAGTGTCATTTAACTTTTCTAAAAGCTTTTTTACCGTATTTAATTCGTTTTGTACTTTTTCTATGCTTTCGGCATCAGTATACTCTGTTTCAATAAACTTTTTCAGCGCATTTGAACTATCTTTAAGCTTTTTTATCATGCCTTTGACTCTCGTCCTTAATATTATAAAGTAAGGGTGAATTTTATGGTCCAGTTTGTTTTTTGTTCTTTCTAGAGTTATTAGGCTCTCTGTGAGATTTTTATAGAATTCGGTAATACTTTCATAGTTTATTTCTGAAGGTACCTTCACATTTGAGATAGCCACCATAATGTTCTCTCCGAATTTTTCTAAAGATCGTACGGCATCAAGGTATCCCGCTTTCTTCTTTGCAAGGACCTCTACACCTTCTTTTAATTCTTCCCTACTTTTCTTAATCATATCTTGCGCTTCTTCTTCTAAGCTTTCTAGAATGTTTACAATGTTCTTAATGATGTGGTTTCCTTTTTTTCTGATTTTTTGGATCTTCTTTTGCGTAGCTTTCTCGAATTTCTTCTGAAATTCGACTAGGGGAAGTATTGCCATATTCTCCACCATTTTTATTTTTTAATCTTTCAAGTGCAAGTTCGATGTAACTTTTTTCAACCCAATCGCTATGCTTAAATCCTAATTTGCTTAAATATTCCCATAACTGCTTTTTCACGTTTTCGGGATCTTGATTTAATGAGGTTTCTAAACTTGCCTGCAAGAAGGATCCTAAGGGAGCAGTTTCACCTTTAGCTTTCACTAATTCTACATTTTTATCGAATTCCAGTTCTATGCCATCTATTCTATATCTTTCACGTGTTTTTTTAATTATCGCAAACGGTTTAAATTCTAGTTTCTTAAGTATTCTTTTTAGGTTTTCGAGGTCGCTGGGTAATATTTGAACTGATATATCTTCTCTGACTTCTATGTACTTCCCCCGTCTAGGCCCTTTCCAAGCTAATTCGACATGTTTCACTTCTCTACTATCCTGGTCGTATTCTACTCTTAGACGAAAATGCTCATCTTTTAAGAATAAGGTCTTTTTATAATCGTAGTAGATATCTAACTGTACTACGGTTTTAAGAAGCGAAGCACTTCCATTGATTCTTTTTGATATTTTATTTATATCATGAACTGGGACTTTCACTTCATATTCCTTGAACAATTATGGCCCTCTCAACTTACGATCAAATATCTTTAAAGACTACATAACATTTTGTGATTTTAAGTTAATAAGTTTTATAAAATGCTTTGTACCTACAGCCATTTTATGTGAAAGTTTAAGTTTTTAAGCTATTATTAACTTGTTTTCTTTCTTTACAAGCCACGAGTCTTATAGTTAGTCACCATCTAATTATGAGCAGTTTTATTTTTTATATGTCAAGAGAATCCAGTTATATTATATCACCATAAAATAATGTTGTATAAACATCTGATTTCTAATAGTTCTATCGCTAGGTATTCCCGTTGAGGAAAATAGTGGTGTCATAATTTTTTATATTTTTTATCATAATTGTTTATAAATCAATAAAATTTTTGTTAAAAATGTATTTTTTAGTTAATTTTTATTAAGCTAGTGTTTGAGAACCATACCTCTTCATTTTATGTACACAGTTACGTGTCATCATTACTCGCGGTAATACGGAATGTATCTTAATCGCGGTTCACCTAGATAGTGATGGACTTAGTGGATAACAAGTATTGATGAACAAAAGCGTTAAATTAATAAAGGAGATATAGTAATGTTGTATACTGAAAGTAGTAAGAACATATGCATATACAACCCATAGGAGGATGTAAGATATGCCAAAAGAAGCAGAACTACCTCTGGCTCCAGTTGATAGAATTATCAGAAAAGCTGGCGCAAAAAGAGTAAGCGCGTCTGCTGCCGAGGCCTTAAGAGAAATCGTAGAAGACATAGCCGTTGATATTGCGAAGAGAGCGAGAGCAATCGCTGCACACGCTGGACGAAAAACTGTCACTGGAGCAGATATAAAACTAGCATATTCACAAGCGTTCAAGAGATAAAAAGACAAAATAAACAATATATCAAATCTTTTTTATTTTTAACAAATTAAAGTTAAAATAAAGTTTGTTTTGTTAGCTCCTGTATGTTTATCTCAAATGCAGCAACCGGATTTTCTATTTTAAAGCTTTCTAGTACCTCTGGGTGTATTTCTCCCACTATCCCTAGCTCTTTATTATTTACTAGTATCTTTGCTGTTCTCCCTTCGATAAATGAAGGATGCAACGTTGGTTCTACCTTAAATTTAACCTTTAAGTTTCTTAGTACAGAATATAGCACCGCTTGTATGTCTTCATAGCTTATTGAATAGTCGCTTATTAGGGCTGCTAAATTGGTGTTGTTTCTCGTCTTTGTTTCGCTTGATTCGTCAAATACTATGACATCTCCTACTTCGAATATTTTATGGGGTAATTCCACATGCGCATTTTTGCTTATGATGTTTAATAGTCCTGGTATTAGCGAGTGGCGCATTACAGAATATTCTTTTGAAACTGGGTTTGCTATTTTCACCAAGTTAATGTTTTTTAGCCTCATTTTTCTTACTTGGATATCTTCGCTTGACATTACATAGTAGAATATTTCTTGGAATCCTAGTCCGATCATTAGATCCCTGATTTTTCTTGTTATCTTTGTTTCCGTGAGTTCTTTTCCCACCGTTATTGTTGGAGGAAGTTCCGGTTCAAGTTTATTAAATCCGTACCCTACTGCTATGTCTTCGACTATATCGATTGGATGAAGAAAATCAACCCTATATGGTGGTATTTGAACCTTTACTTTATCGTTATTTACTATACATGCATCTAATCTTGCTTTTTTAAGGCACTTTATCATTTGATCTGGTGTTAGATCAATGCCTAGGATTTTGTTCACGTAATTGATTTCTACCGTCATTTCTGTTGATTTAAAGTCTGGTGTTCTTATCTCTCTGTCTGGATATATTATTTTAACTGATTCTATACTTCCTGTTCGTTCAGCTATGTTTGAGGCTACAATGTTTAATGTTGTTGTAACTATTCTCCAATCTGTTCCTGTTACATCAATGAAAAGATTTTTTGTTTTCTCTGTGACTTGTGTGATTATTCCATTAATTATTGGCGGGAGAGATAGTACTTCATTATTTTTATCTACCAGTAGAGGGTACTTATCGTATTTTTCTATTATTTTTCCATACTCTATTCCTTTCGGATGTTTTTGCAAGATTTCTCTTCCTGTCATTTCTTTTGTTTCGCCCAGTGGTATGAATTTTATTTTATCTGGGTCCTCTGCATAATATGTGAAAGGGGGCTCCACATTGTCCAGGTCATGGATTCCTATGGATCCTTTTCTTCGATTTCTGCAATGTGTTGTGTGCAGTTTTTCTTGTAGTTGCATTATTTGTCTAATTAATGGATCTGACATTTCTATTCCTCTAATTATTGCACAGGCAATGTAAGGTCTTATGGAAGATACTGATTCGTCAACCTTCACAGTAATATTTGTTTCTTTAATTGTGTAGCTTGGTGGACCAAGTTCTATCTCGAGGAATCCTTTTAATGCTCTTGCTAATCCTTCCGTTGATAGCATGTCTGGTCGGTCGCTGGTTATTTCGACAGATAGCTCATAATCAATTATTTCACTCTCTTGCTCTATGGGTATGACTCTTTCCACTTCGCCTTTAATTAATAGAATATATTCTTTCAAGTCTTCTAGTGGTATTTCTTTCCTAAGTAATTGACATAAATCGTTATAGAGTATTTGTATTGTTGGCATTAGAGCACCTCCTTTTCTCGTAACCATTCTAGGTCATGTGTACGAAGATATCTTATGTCGTTTACGCCTAGAGCTGTCATTGCAAGTCTTTCAACTCCTATTCCCCATGCTAGCACTTGAACTTCTGGATGTGGAATGTCTAGAGGTATTAGCACTTCTGGTCTGAAAAGCCCTGAGCCTGCTACTTCTATCCATCCGAGCTCTGGGTGTTTTATGAAGCATTCTACGCTTGGTTCTGTGAATGGGAAGTATCCTGGTTTGAATTTGAATTCTTTAAATCCTAGTGCTTGTAATATTTCTTTTAATGCTCCTAGTAGGTGTCTTAAAGTTAAGCCTTTGTCGACTACGATGCCTTCACATTGGCAGAATTCCATACTGTGTGTAGCGTCAAGCACGTCTGGTCTGAATACTCTGTCTATGCAGAACATTTTGATTGGTGGTTGTTTATGTTCGATTAGGTATCTCATGCTTACTGCTGTTGTTTGTGACCTTAAAATTAGTCGCCGTGCAAGGTCGAAAGACCACTTGTATCCCCATCCTCTTGACCCAGTTATCCAACCGTTTTCATGGGTTGCTTTAACCTTCTCCACAAGTTCTTTTGATTTTATTTCACCTTTATTGGGGTACTCTAAAATGTACGAGTCATGAATTTCTCTTGCCGGGTGATCTTGCGCTTGAAATAGAAGGTCAAAATTGTAGAATTCTAATTCTACGTACGGGCCTCTTGCCTCTTGGAACCCTAGACCTATTAGTGCTCTTCTCACTTCTTCCAAAAATTCGAGATATGGATGTTTTTTCCCAGGATATATCTTTGGAGGCTCAATTGTCACATCATATTTCTTTAATTTTACTTCTTTCCATTTTCCAGTTACTATTAGTTCCCTTGTGAGTTTTTTAACCATTTCTGGTATTTTAATTTTTCCTTCTACTACGTCTTTGCCGAGTTCTGTGATTATAACTGTTCGTCGAGTCTCGGTTTTTGTAGTTGCAAGTTTTCTCTTAATTAATTCTTCTACAATTTTTGGTTTTCCTATTTCTTCCATGATGGCTTGCTTTTTTTCCATTACGATCTTGAGAACCTCTTGTTCGGGCAATCCTTCTTTTGCTGCGATTTCTCCCTCTTTTGTTATTACAATGTAGGGCTCTTTGTCTTTAATTATCTTTGCCCATTTTTTGCTTCTGAGATGGCCTATAGCTAGGTTTATTTGAGTTTTCTCTAGTCCTTCGATTCCTTTTTCTAGGAATTCTCTTATTGGTATTTTTGTTTTTTGTAGAAGTGCTTTCAGTAATCTGTATTCGGGTAACCCTTTTTCAGCGTATTCTAGTCCTTCTTCTGTTAATTCGACTTTTGTTATTTCTTTTTCATGTACTCTAACTAGGCTTTTGTTCTGCAATGAATATATTGAAGTCAGAACTTTTTTCAGTGGGATTTTTGACTTCTTTGATATTTCTTCTGGTGTCGCTTTACCTCCAAGATTATAAAGCGTACTAAGGGTTTCTCTTTCGATTGGATATATTTCTATTTCAGTACTGGCTTTCTTAGTTATGTTTAGCACCTCCACTAGGAATTTTTGATTCATTTAGAAGTAGTGTAAGATTTTGATCGGTTTGATACTTACTATTTTTGAAAAGGAGTTTTTTCTTTTTTGTTATTGAAATTGGCAGGGCATCCCAACCATGCTCCGAATTTGACTACATGAAATCCCATATCATTACTTAAAAGTTTTTCCATATATCTCTTAGCCGGTTTAGTGGTAAAGCATAAATTCGAGAAATTGACGAAAATTGATATACCGAATAATTTTTAGGTTACGGCGTATTGCACAATTGGTATCCATAAAGGATGATTACGATGAGTGACATCTTTGCGGGGATTAAGGCGATAATCTTTGATCTTGATGGAACTTTGATAAAGTTTAAGTTAGATATTATTGGAATGAAAAAAGAAATCATTCGTAGGCTTCTAGAGTTTAAAATTCCAAAAAATATGCTTAGTCTGGATATTAAAATTGCAGATATGATTAAAATATCTAAAGAATACCTCTTAAAAAGTAATCGTAAAGACTTAGCCTTAAAGGTTGCCCCACTGGTATTTAGTATAGCGGATAAATTTGAAGTTAAGGCAGCAGAAGTTAGTGAATTAATTGATGATGCAAAATTAGTTCTTAAGGGCATTAAAGGTATAGGGCTTAGGATAGGTCTTTTAACTAATAATGGGAAATTAGCCACGAATATTGTATTGAAAAAACATGATATAGCCAAGTTTTTTGATATTATTATCACACGAGATGATTCACAATCTCTTAAACCTGACCCTGCTGGCCTTCGACTAATACTGTCGGCTCTTAATATCTCCCCGAAAGAAGCAATTTTTGTGGGTGACAGTGTTATTGATGCACACGCAGCCAAAGAAGTAGGAGTATTGTTTTTTGGAGTAGAAACAGGCCTACACAATAGGGACGATCTTCAGAGAGAAAACGCAGTTATGGTTTTCAGTGATCTAAAAAGTTTATTAAAATTTGTTATAAGGGAAATAAAGAAATAAATTTATTTTAGTTTCTCTGTTAGTAATTTTCCTAGTTTTTTTATGCCAGTTTCAATTATTTTCTCATCTCTATAGCTGAAACCTAGACGCATGGTATTGATATTGGGCGAACTCTTTTCTATTCTTTTTGTGTCTGGATTGTAGGCATATCCTCTTATTGGATAGAAGGAATGTCCTGGTACGTATAGTATTTGGTTTGGAAGTGCTACTTCCTCTAAGAACTTTTTTGCGTCAAACATTTTCTTTGATTGCCACCATACAAAGAAACCTCCTGTCGGATTAGTTCTTTCACCTTCAGGGAATGTTTCATCTATTGCATTGCACATTGCTTTACATCGCTTTTCGTAAATTTTTGTGATTTCTGGTAGGGTTTTTTCAAGGTAGTTGGCGTAATATATGTTTAAAATTTTCTGTATCAAGGATGGCGTGCATAGGTCTAAGTATCCTTTGTCTTTTATCACTTGTTCTCTCAGCGCATCCGGCATTACTGAGTATCCTACTCTGAATGGTGCTGCTTCTTTCGACGTGGTTCTTAAGTATGCTACTCTTTGGTTTTCTTTGTCAAAGCTTTTAATAGCTGGAAGTTTTTCATTTTTAAATTGTATTTCTCTGTAAGCGGCGTCTTCTATTATTAAGAGATTCCATGTTTCAGCTATGTCAAAGAGTTGTTTCCTCCTTTTTGTTGGCAGGGTGGTGCCTTTTGGATTATCTGAATCTGCTATAACATACAATATTTCTGGTGTTTTTTTTATTTCATCCGACTTTTCTACAGCTTGTAATGCTTCTTCTACGTATTCAGGTATGATTCCGTTTAGATCTGTTGGTATGCATATGACTTTTGCACCTAGCTTTTCTGCTGGTGTTACAAAACCGAGATAGACAGGAGCTGGCGTAAGTATGGCGTCACCTGGGTCAATTAATGTATCTAATATTGTGTATATTGCTTGTTGCGATCCTGTTGTTATGACGATTTCTTTCCATCCATCTTCTTTGCTTAATGGTATTCCATCTTTTTCGCGTAGGTATTTGGCTAGCGTTTCTCTGAAGGACCGTAATCCGGCTGTTGGACCATAATTATACTCATCTATTACTTCCTGTTTTCCTTCTGGTCCTTTTTTTATTTTTTCTAACTGTTCAGTGCCGAGTTCAATTAATATTTTTGCGAAAACGTCTACTGGTATTGCTCCAGGTTTCCCTCCAGCAAAGTAGTATGGTACATCATATCTTAAGAGCCTTCTTATTTCTGATTCTGGTATAAATTGTGTCCAAGCAGCAAAATCAAAAAACTCTAATTTTGAACTCATATTATCCTCAACTCTTTTCTTTCACTTATATCTGCATGTAGACTAAGGTATCAACCATTATAATAATTTTTCTCGCAGAAAGTGAAAAATAAATTCCATATTTTTACAGGGATACTGTTTTCATTGCAAATTGTTTGTGGTAGGTTTAGGCTGTTAAGATATTTATCGTGGTTAAATTTTTTTGACCACACAAATGTACACTTTACTCCCCATCAAAAGTTTGAATTACTTGATTTTTCGCATAAGAGACTTGACAGTATATCTTGACGTTGAAATTAATGCAACTACAACGAGTAAAGCTGCAAAATATATTAATCCTATCCAGTCAAAAGCCTTTACGAAAAGTCCTCCTACAAGTCCTCCTAGGGTGTCGCCAAGGCCTAACATCATGCTGTACACTCCCATTACTGGTCCTCGCTTGTCCTCTGGGGTCTCATCTACTACCGATGCAAGAGCTGCAGGTGGTAGGGCGCCAACACCTACTACCAGTATTCCTATCAGTGCAAGTAATGGTATTGGAATGTCCGTCAGACCTTTTATATTTGGGAAAGCAATAAGCATTATCGGTATCAGTGTTATTAGTCCTGTTAGGCTCAACACGCCCACAATTAAAACCTTTGTTCTTCCAATTTTGTCCGAGATGTGCCCCCATATTGGTTGTAAGAGGCCGAATGCTGTACCTGCTGCTGCAAATAAGAGGCCTGTTTGTAATCCGCTTACGCCAGCTTCCTCAGAAATTACAGGGCCAAAAGTTGATGCCATACCAAATAGAGTTGTGATGCAAAGCCATAGAGGGAGAAGATTTCTCAATTTTTCGTTCTGTAAAACTATTTTGAGGTCTTTAATCGATGATATTGATTCAATCTCTATTTCTCCTCTTTCCCTCCTGGCTTCATATTCTATTACACAAACTAAGATCATTACCGCTGCTGCGAAGAGGGGTGCTGATATTGAAAGAAAACATTTGACTATGTTTGATAAATTGTTGCTTACATCAAAATAGTCGTAGAAGAATCCTCCATAGAGGAATCCTGCTATGTATCCCGATATAGTAGAGTAGTCGTAGAAGCCCATTAGTTTCCCCCGTTGTTCTGGTGAGGCATAGTCAGATATTAGTGCAAGAGTTGAACTAACTTTTGCTGCGGCGCCAAGTCCTACTACCGCATGAATTGTAAGTAACCAAATAGTTGAGTTTGAAATAGGTATTACTGCAACAGTTATGCCTGCAAGTAATGTACCATAGAACATAACTGGTTTGCGGCCTATTCTGTCTGCTAAAACTCCAAAATACGCAGCCGTAACCATTTCACTGATTGAATACGATATGTCTATAAATGCTATTTCTAGGGGATCTTTCCCAATAACGTTCAAATACCGTCCAAATACTAAAAGAGTTGCCGAAAAGGATGATCTTAATAGAAATGTAGCTATATATAATGCAACTAGTGAAATCGTGTAAGACCGAATCTTTTTCATGTATATCCCCGTACCAATCTTCAACTAGAAAATGTTAATAGTTGAATCTGTAAATTGTCGTTTCACAATAATTAATGTTACTATTACCTTACTTTTTGAAAAGCTATTGGGATAGTTATACGAATAAAAATAGCTACTTGGATTTTTTGCATTGTTCAACATGCTTTTTTCTAAACTCTACCCAGAAGTTCTCAAGATTTTTACCACAATATGGGCATCGTCTAAGTCTTGGTATGGGCATCACCTCACTGACCCTCGTTGTTTCAACTCAATTGAAGTAAGATGTTAAAGTATCACCTCTTTTATAAATTTGCTCATACGTCTTTAAAGGTTCGTCCAAAAGTTGGAGTATACTACGAAATTACGGATAGTTAAGTGAAATTATTGGAATTTATATACTTCCCTTTAGACTTTTTAATGGTGAGTAAAATGCCTCCATCAGGACCTGCTGGCCCGGGAGATGCTCCGTTCCCATTATAACTCAAAACATTCTTCTTTTTTATGATTTTCTCGTTTAATAACATGAGTTTACGTTATTGTTTTTAACTGTGCCTTGTACATATCTATGATCTCCTGTGTTGAAGTAGCATCTTCTGGGGCTTTATCATCCCTCCATCTGCCAGTAAATCTTGGAAACCGTACTGCTATTCCAGTTTCCTCTTTAACTACCCCCCATGCACAGGTATGTACAGGTGAAAGAGTGAGTTCATCACCAATAATTTCAATAACTTTGGCTGGTACAAACCAGAAATCTGGTTCTAGCTTTGATATAACTCTAGGATGACAATGATCTATCTTATACTCTTCTAGTATTTTGGGCAGATTTTCTAGATCTTCATCAGTAAAACCACTCCCAACCTTACATATGGTCTCGAACACATCTTTCTCTTTGTTATACACAGCCACTAATAAAGCTCCGTACGTTCCTGCCCGTTTTCCTTTTCCAGCAAAAGCTCCCACTATTACAACATCTATCGGTTCGACCATTTTCGATTGATAACTACGCTTTAACTTTATCCAGAGCCATCCTCTTGCTCCTGCTTGATATATGCTATCCGGTTTTACTGATTTAAGCATTAACCCTTCACAACCATTTTCAATTGCTTCTTCAAAAAATTTTTCAATTTCATTCACATCACTAGTAACAATTGCTGGAGCTATCTTTATGTGATTTTCCTCTATTATTTCTTTAAGTCGTTTTCGTCTCTCCGTGTATGGTTTTGTTGTGTAATCTTCCCCATCTACATATAATAGATCGAAGAGATACACGTTGACTGGATACATTTCTATTGCTTTTTCTATTTCATATTTTCTTCTTCTATGCATTAATTCTTGGAATGGACGCAATTCTTCCGTCTCTGGGTCTATTGCGACTATTTCTCCTTCGATAATTACTTCATTTGCCTTAATATGTTCCCTTACATATTCCTGAACATCTGGGTATTGCCCTGTAATGTTTTCCAGTCTTCTTGAAAATAGTTGCACTTGACTTCCACTCTTATGTATTTGTACTCTTTCTCCATCAAACTTCCATTCACATGCAGCCTTTCCACTAAGTTTCTCGAGAATTTCCTCCGGGGTTGCTAATCTCTGAGCTAACATTGGTCTTATAGGTCTTCCAACTCTAATTTTGAATTGTTTTACCCCTTCAAGCCCTCCTTCAGCTATAGCCTTTGCAACCTCTCCTAAGTCGCTACAAAGATTGTACGCTCTTTCCAGTAAGGGTCTATTTTCTTTACTACCAGTAAAGGCTATTGCCAGGGCATCTAGTATAGTCATATCAGCTATGCCAAGTCTAAGTCTACCAGTAACCGTTCTAACAATATATTTGCCTTCCTTTGGTTGCGCATTAGTAAGTAAACCGGAAAGCAACCTAATTTTTAGATCTTGCGATCCCTCACCCGTAGCCTTCGCTATTTTGTCGAAAACACTGTAGACGTAATCAACAGTCAAGGGTTTTGTAAAAAGAGTTAATTGCCTCTTTCTTTTAATGAAGTTTTCTGCAGTTAAACCTAGATCACCAGTCTTCTTGAAATCCTCTTCCACATCTTTTGTTGTCGCTCCCGTAGCATTTGCTATTGCTCTTATAGCCATTTTTTCAGCTATTCCAAGTTCAAGTTCTATAAAATCCGGATATATTTTGCCTTGTGTTAGGTAAACTACCTTATCAATTATTTCTTTGGGCGTTTCCTTAAAGAGTCTTACAAGATAATCAGTCATTGCAAGCCTTTTAGTTGTTTGTTCAATTTTTTCATAAAATTCCACAAGTTTAATATATTTCAAGTTTGAGCCTCCAAGCGTATCATTACCAACGCTCATCATATCTATATTTCCTTATCTTATTTGAAAATAACTACTCACTGAGCTAGCAATATCATGTAATAATGTTAGCTTCTGACGTGTCTTCGAAGAACTGAATAGGATACCTAAAAGTCTAAGATCCGAAAAGCAGTTGGATATCCTTACGTTTTCTATAGTGGTTATGCGACTTATAATGGGTGTAACTATGGTAAGTGTATAGCCAACAATCTCTCAGGCTAGTATATAACACGTACGTGAAATATATTCCATCGACTTATTTGAGTAAGCAGCAAGATGTCATTTTTTGGCAATAAAATCTCTTAATTGATCTTTTTGCTTCGATATTCTTATATTTTTGATTTGCCTATATTAACTCCCCTAAGTGTACTTCATTATATTATGCTCGGGGACCCGAAATTGATGAAACTCAAGGTTAAATTACTTGATATAATTGCAGGTAAGCAAACAGTTATATTAAATAGTGGAGACGCTGAGGCCATCGGGGTGCATGTACATGACCGCGTTAAAGTTCGATCGAATCAGGCTCACATAACAGCAATTGTTCAAGTTACCACTACTTTTATCGCTCCCGGTCAAATCGGAATTATGAAAGATATAGCGGAGAAATTACGCGTAAAAGATGAAGATTATGTTACCATCAAGTTAGCTTCTTACCCTGAATCGTTAGAATACATTAGGAAAAAATTAAAGGGCACAACGCTCTCAAAAGATGAAATTTTTGCAATAGTTAAAGATGTTGTTGAGGGAAACCTTAGCGATTTAGAAATAGCAGCATACCTCCTTGCTGAACAATTTTATGGTATGAATATAGAAGAAATAGAATACATGACAAGAGCCATGGCAGATATTGGCGAAAAAATAGATTTTGAAGAACCTGTTTACGATAAACACTCAATTGGCGGTGTACCTGGTAACAAAGTTAGTTTATTAATAGTGCCCATTGTTGCGGCTGCAGGTTTACTTATCCCAAAAACAAGTAGCAAGGCTATTACAAGCCCGGCTGGAACCGCAGACACCATGGAAGTGCTTGCTCCAGTTAAATTTACGGCTGAAGAACTTAAAGAAATAGTAAAAAAGGTTCGTGGGGCTATTATATGGGGAGGCGGATTAAATATTGCCCCAGCAGATGACATTTTCATTAGGGTAGAATATCCCCTAGCTATTGATCCGGAAAGCCAAATGTTAGCAAGTATTATGTCTAAAAAGCTAGCCGTTGGAGTTGACTTCCTTGTTCTTGACATCCCGACTGGAAAAGAAGCTAAAGTTGAAACTATGAACGAAGCAAGAGCTTTAGCCAGAAAGTTCGTTGAACTTGGAGAGAGATTGGGAATTCATGTCGAGTGTGGAATAACTTATGGTGGTCAGCCGGTTGGTCACGTAGTTGGACCAGCGCTGGAAGCTAAAGAAGCATTACTTGCTCTTCAAGGTAAGGGTCCTACAAGTTTAATTGAAAAATCTACTGCACTTGCTGGTATACTTTTAGAACTTGGAGGCTTAGCGCTGCGGGGAAAAGGAAAAGATGTCGCTATGGATATTTTGACAAGTGGAAAGGCATTAAAAAAGATGAGAGAGATTATAGAGGCTCAAGGTGGCGATCCTAACATAAAACCTGAGGACATTCCGATCGGGGAACATAGGGTACGCATAGAAGCACCATGTGATGGATACATAACTGACGTTAGTAATGAAGCTATTAAAAAAATTGCTAGAGCTGCCGGTGCACCCATCGATAAGGGCGCTGGTATTATTCTTTATGGTAAACGAGGATATAAGGTTAAGAGGGGAGATCCTATTCTGGAAATTTGCGCTGAGAGCGAAGCTAAATTATCAGAAGCCTATGCACTTGCTGTGAAATTGCAACCTGTAACTGTCGAGGGTATGTTATTGCATAGAATACCTGAATATAGATAAAAAGAGAATTTATTCTGTTACTTCCATTTTTATACCGTCTTTTGTTATAACCGCAACTTGGATTTTACCTCCAGATGCTATATCCCTTCTCCTAGCTGCTTTTACAGCTCTCTTCGCTAATTCAATTGCCTCTTCAATAGGCATATTCTCGCGATACCCATCTTCCAGTACTCCATAAGCTATAACGCTGCCTGACCCGGTAGCTGCAAACTTGTCTTCCTCAAGAAGACTTCCCAGCGGGTCAAGGGTAAATATATGCGGCCCCTCTTCGTCAACTCCTCCAACGATAAGCATCGTTATATATGGGAACAGTCTATTTTGGAATAGCAATATAGCTGTAAGCTGGGAAACTGCTCGCACACTTAATTCTCTTCCTAGTTCCAATCTTCTTAAATTTACATTCGCTCTAATAATTCTTATAATCTGTTGCGCATCCGCCACTGATCCCGAGATCGTCATTGCTATGTGGTCTGTTATTTTATGTATTTTTGGTGCTCTGTGGCTTGCAACTAGATATCCCATTGTTGCTTGAGATTCTGTAGCAAGAACTACACCACCGTTACAGATTATACCAACTGTTGTCGTTCCAGTAACTATTGGCTGAGGATACCCGTCTTTGGGGGACAAAAATGTCAAAGTTTTTTCCTCCTTATTCACATGTTAGTTGTCAATGTGACGTTACTATTATTAACTTTTATTCTTACCGTTCCACAACTACACCATATTATAGTATTATTCAATAAAGATTTTATCGCAAAGTTCTCTCAGTTACGAAT
>JAEOSG010000045.1 GCA_016840485.1 Candidatus Baldrarchaeota archaeon | reverse complement strand
GGAGTAGCAGAACTAGAATTCGAAGAAAGAAAATCAGACCCAATCCTAGTATTTGCAGCAGATAAAACAGAACCCGGAGCATTCAACCTACCACTATTCAGAGTATTCGCAGACCCCTTCAACACACCGGGACTCGTAATAGACCCCAAAATGCACGGACCAGACCTAGAACACACAGGATTCAAATTCAAAATACTCGACGTCATCAGCGGAAAAAGCGTAGTCCTAAAAGCACCAGAAGAAATCTATGACATCCTTGCACTAATAGGCACAACAGGACACTATGTAATCGAAAAAATATGGAGATACGACGATCTACCAGCAGCCTCGGTATCAATAACAAGACTAAGCCTAATAGCAGGAAAATATGTGGGCAAAGATGACCCAGTAGCTATTGTACGCGCACAGCACGGCCTTCCAGCAGTAGGAGAAGTACTTGAAGCATTTTCATTCCCACATGCAGTCGCAGGTTGGATGCGTGGCAGCCACTATGGCCCTATAATGCCCGTAGGTCTAAAAGATGCTCGCTGCACAAGATTTGACGGACCACCAAGAATTGTATGTCTCGGTTTCCAAGTATGCAATGGTCACCTTATCGGGCCCTCAGATATGTTTGATGACCCAGCATTTGACAGAACTCGAATGCTTGCCAGTGAAATCGCCGAATACTTCAGAAGGCATGGACTCTTTATGCCTCATAGACTCGGTCCAGATGGGAGGAGGACGCGTTTGTTCTTCTCCCAGGACATACGAAATGGAGTACACTACATTGCCCCAAGTGCTAGAGAAGCTAAAAACGCGATTCAAATAACTCATACACCTTTTTATTTTTCAGCAACCTAATGTCAGCCCAAACAATTTTGCTTAGAAAATTACATCAATAAGATTTAAAAGAAATCTTGGAGGAATTGCTAAGTAAAAGTATTTTTCGCTAAAGGAAGATCTTAAGAGAACATCTGAGTTTACTAATTCATCTAAACATTCATTAAACAGGTATTTTGCAGTTTTATCCTCCATTTCATCACACAGAAGATAATACAATTCCCTTGTTTCCTTGATAGACAAATAGGCTTTTTTAACCCTTCTGGCTAAGTGTGATGCTATTTTTTCCAGCAGAAGGATGCTTTCAATTCTCATACATCTTAAAGCATCTAAAACTACCAGATCATCATTCAATACCCAAAGCAAATCATGAGAACATTCCCTAACAACTTCAACAGTTATTTCTTCACCAGAAACTACCAGTGGGTACAATCTTCTCAATATTTCAATAGATACACTAGGTCTGTTAACATCAAACTCGCACACAAGATCAGTAATATACCTAATTACCTCGATATCCACCTCTATAGGGAATGCTAACTTTACGCGTTGTAAAGTTATGTCAAAAAACTGACTAGGCGTATAAATCCCAAGTTTCAAAACAAAATCTAAATGGGAACAAAAACTGGAATGACTTTTCCTTAAAAGGCTTCTCGAATCGCCTGAAGCGATAACAATAATGTTTCTCTCCCTACTCTTCTTTAAAAACCTACAAAACATATTAGAATAAGGGTCTACATCATCCATCACCAATATCAAAAAGGAATTTTTATGTGCACGATCAATTAGTCTATCTCTTTCCCTAAAATGAAAATTCTTCCCGTAAACAACCTTGTTCAAAAAATCCTGCTCTCAGGGTTGTTCATATTAATGAAAACCTTTGGAAAACCGTATTCTTTCCTAATTCTTTCAGCCAAGTAGTTAGCGAAAACAGTTTTACCTATGCCCCGAATACCCGAAACCACAATATGTAACGGATATTGACTACTTATTCCATTCTCTACAAATGTTTCAGCAGCTTTAAGCTCCCGTTCTCTATGTAACAACTCCGGTGGAATAGAAAGAGGATCAAAAATCGCAGCCGGGCCAACGACCAAACAGATCAC
Organism: Candidatus Baldrarchaeota archaeon; assembly: GCA_016840485.1. GTDB lineage: Archaea > Asgardarchaeota > Baldrarchaeia > Baldrarchaeales > DXJG01 > DXJG01. Next base: position 17,562 of record JAEOSG010000045.1, on the reverse strand, counting down.
CAATTTTACGTGCAATGTAAAGTATTTAAACTCCTATAAAATATTCATTTAAAAGTATAAACAACCATTAGAGGGAGATCACTGAAACCATTACACACTATTAACTTTTTAAGAAGTTATGAGTAAGGAGTAATGAGGAGTTGAAACCTTATGGAAGAAAGTGCAGATGAAAGACTAAGATACGTATCAAAAATGCTTAACGAACTAGAAAGAAAAACATCCCTAGAAGCAATTGCATTAGTCTCAAAAAGCGGTCTACGTATAGCATGCGCAACAAGCACAGTAGTAGATGCCGACTTATTTTCAGCATCGGCAGCAGCCCTAATAAACATTGGAGAGAAAACAACACGAGAATTAGGACATGGAAACCTAAACGATGTAATACTAAGAGGAGAAGATGGATTTACAATAGTCACCGAAGTAACACCACACACTATGCTTGTCGCTAGCTGCAAAGAAACTCACAAACTTGGATACTACATGGCTCTACTCAAAAACTATACAAAGCGCATAGCCCAAATCCTTTCAATGCCAATTACAGAGGAAAAAGTAGCAATGATCCCAGAGGAACCTGTCATTGAAGAACACCCTGCTCCACCAAGCATTCCAACACCACCCCCAGAACAAAAGCCGCCAGAACCTAAACCCTTAGTAACCCGCCCCAGCGAAAGGGATGAAGAGGAAGAGGCGTTGTTAGAAGCTCTAAGGGCACTAGAAGAGGAATAGTGGAAATATGAGTAAAGTAGTAGTAATCTCAGGAACTCCGGGAACCGGAAAAACTACAGTAGCCTCGATACTTGCCAAAAAAATTAAAGGAATACATATTGACCTAAGCAATCTTGTACTAAAAGAAAAATTGTATAAGGAAGTTGATGAAAAAAGAGAAACGGTTATAGCAGACCTAGATAAGCTTCTTCCAAAGTTAAGGGAAATTATAAGGTCTGCTAATTCTCCAATAATAATCGAAGGGCACTACGCTGAAATAGTTCCCTCAAAATTTGTCAACGTAGCTATAATTTTAAGAACTCATCCAAAAGAGCTAGAAAAAAGATTAAAGAAGAAAAATTTTAAAGAGAGTAAAATCCGTGAAAACATACAAGCAGAAATACTCGGAGTTTGTTCATACAACGCATTAAACGCCTATGAAAAAGAGAAAATTTATGAAATAGATACCACCTCAAAAACACCTAATGAAACGGTGAATATAATACTAGAAATACTAGAGGGTAAAGGTGAAAACTATAAAATAGGTAAAATAGATTGGTTGGCTGTATTGGAGAAAGAAGGAACATTAAGCTACTTCTTTGAGTGAGGGTGGGCTTCCTTGAAATTAAACGTCAGCAAAAAGGGTATAAGAGTTTTAGGGATATCTGAAAGTTTCAGAAAAGGTATAAGCAAAAAATCTGTTCTTGCAGGAATAGTTATGAGAGGAGACTTACTCATCGACGGTTTTGCCATTACAACTATAACAGTTGGAGGATTAGATGCAACACAAGGAGTCCTTAACATCTATAACATACTCAATAGAAAAGATATCAACGCAATTATGTTAAACGGCGTAATAATCGCCTGGTATAACGTCATAGACCTAGAAAAAATCTATAATAAAACAAAAATTCCTATAATAGCCGTTACATATGAGGAATCCGAGGAAAAACTTGACAAATATTTCAAAGAAAACTTTCCAGAAGACTACGAGAAAAGAATAGAGATATATAGAAGAAACGGTGAAAGAGAAAAAATACAGCTAAAAACAGGCTACACGGTTCTAGTAAGATATCTAGGAATGAGAAGAGATGAAGCAAAAGGATTACTTAACAAATTCACAAGACAAGGAGCAATACCAGAACCGCTAAGAGTCTCCAGACTACTAGCAAGAACATTAATGCAACATCCATTAAAACCAGACTAATTAAAATCCATCGTTAGAAGTTTAATCTAAAATGCTTAAGAAAATAAATACCAAGCAACAGATGAATAAAAATTGACATTATCCAATTTTCCTGACGATTTTTATCATTTCTGGCTAAAGTTTTATGAAACTTTCGAAATAAAACATCATAATAACTCTTCATAACACTCATTTTACCTATTAAATTCTATCACAGGAACAATTAAAAAATAAAAAATACAAAATTATTTTCTCGACAAAAACTGAAGAAATTTCGATGCTAGTAGTTGAGAAGGCGATGTCATGAAAATTAGTTTTCCTCGATTTCCAGTTTACGCCAAAAAGTGGCTTATTTTAGATTTACTGGGCGGCGTTGCTGGAGTTTTAGGCGGACTAGGAGCAGTTGTTTTACATCTTATGATTGAAACAATTAATCACTTTTCTTTGAAATACTGCTTCCCCGTATATCAGTTCACATAGGTGGTTTTAATCTAAGTATTATTCCACTACCTGTTCTTGGCGGGCTTATCGTAGGTCCCCTAATTACACGACTCGCACCAGAAACTAAAGGGCATGGCATCCCCGAAGTTATGGAAGCCGTAGCATTAAAAGGCGGATACATAAGGAAGAGAGTAGCGTTTTTGAAAGTCATTGTTTCAGCAATTACCATAGGTTCAGGAGGAAGTGCAGGCAGAGAAGGGCCAATAGCTCAAACTGGATCGGCAATCGGATCAACACTTGCCCAAATATTTAAACTCGAACCCAGCGATGCAAAGCTATTAGTTGTTTGCGGGTTATCAGCAGGAATTGCAGGTGCCTTTAATGCTCCCTTAGGAGGGGCACTCTTTGGTATGGAAGTTTTGCTTAGAGGAATAGGATTATTTAATGCTATGCCAGTGATCATTGCCTCCGTGATAGGTGCTGCTGTCGCATCAACATTTCTCGGGCAGAAACCGGCTTTTAACGCGGAAGGTTTGACTTCATGGAGTCCGCCTGAACTAGTTTTCTATGCAATTCTAGGATTAATTTTTGGGATTATTTCAGTTCTATGGATAAAGAGCTTCTATGCCATAGAGGGAGTCTTTGAAAGATTAAAAGTATCTTCCACATATAAACCCGTCCTGGGTGGACTTGCAACAGGTTTCTTAATAATGTTACTACCAGAACATGGAATCATGGGTGTTGGATACGAGGGAGTTAACAAAGCTTTAGCCGGAGAACTTTTCCTTGCTTTACTTCTCATACTGGGTATATTAAAAATGATTGCTACATCATGTACCGTAGGCTCAGGAGGTAGCGGCGGTATTTTTGCACCAAGTCTTTATATAGGGGCTATGCTCGGCGCCGCCATGGGATTACTATTCGACCTGGCATTTCCATCTATTGTAGATCAACCCTTAACATATGCTCTTGCCGGAATGGCTGTTCTTTTTGCAGGCGCTGCCCAAGCACCAATTAACGTCATCATCATGATCCCAGAAATGTCAAATGATTTCGCACTTATCCCACCAATAATGATTTCCTCTTCAATTAGCTTCTTTGTAGCATGGCTCTTTCTACGAGGATCCTCTATCTATACCATAAAACTTCATAGACGTGGAATTATTCTGAGGATGGGTAGACCATTTATTCTCGACCTAATCAAAGTAGAAGAAGTAATGACCAAAAAGGTTATCACAATCTCACCTGACATGCCTGCCCCCATCTTGGAACTATTTTTTGAGGAACACCATCATACAGGATACCCGGTTGTCGAGAAGGGACAATTGGTAGGAATAGTAACAATAAGAGACCTCCAAAAACTTCCCCATAGCATACGGAATAAAGTAAAAATCATCGAGATAGCTTCTAAGGATATCATCGTAGCATATCCGGACGAAACTGTACATTCGGTCCTCGATAAAATGCATGAAAAAACATAGGTAGGTTGCCAGTAGTTGATAGGAACAACCCAAGACGGCTTCTTGGAATTATTTCTAAACGTGACATTATTAGAGCCCATGAAATTGCCGCTAAAAGACCTGCTGAATAAGCAAGGCTTTGCTTCTAAAAACATCTTCTAAAAAATAACATAAACATCAAAAATATAGAAACATTAAAAAGAACTCCAACTTTTCCATTCTAAAAAGATGCCAATATTTCTTTAGGTGTTTTAGATTACCAGCAAATTATTGTCGAAATGTTCGATAACATTTGACTTATTTCAAAGTTTTAACAAAAATATATTATAGTGAAATAAACTTTAGATACTAATTCAGCAAAAATTTTCTGCGAAAAATTTCCATAATTTCGCTTTTTCTCACCGAAAAATTTTTCTTACTAACGTCAAAATCGATTTTGGGTACTAAAAATTCTATGGTGAAAAAGCAATGCCTCATCTCAAGAAATTCAACGATGCTATCAGTAAAAAAATACTTGCGCTAAGTGTTACCGTAGGTATTGTAGCTGGATTAGGTTCAATACTATTTTACACGCTATTACATTTGGCATCTTCAATATTTTTAGAATATATTTGTGGTTTAAGCTTACCCTCGCCTGCTGGTGAATTACCTCTTATAGAATTACCATTTGATCCACCCAAATCGCTAAGAAGATGGCTCCTAATTCTAATACCAACCCTAGGAGGATTATTGTCCGGATTAATTGTTTACACCTTTGCACCCGAAGCTGAAGGCGATGGAACCGATGCAGTAATAGGAGTTATCCACAACCAAGCTGGGAAAATAAGAGGCAGGGTACCGATAATAAAGACTATCGCATCTGCTATAACCATAGGAACTGGGGGAAGCGCGGGCAGAGAGGGCCCTATCTCACAAATAGGAGCTGGATTCGGATCTTCAATAGCGCAACGTCTGAAACTTTCCCCGAAAGAGAGAGAACTATTAGTAATATGTGGTGCTGCTGGCGGCATAGGCAGCATTTTCAAATCTCCATTCGGAGGAGCCTTATTTGGCATCGAAATGCTTTACAAAAGAGATTATGAAGTGGAAGCCTTTATACCAACCATAATATCAAGTTTTGTGGCATACAGTGTCTTCGCATCCGTAACCGGTTGGCAACCAATTTTCATTGCTCCACTTTACACCTTTAACCCACTTGAGTTGCCATTTTTCGCCATATTAGGAATTGTAGCTGGCTTACTGAGCATATTATATGTCAAGATTTTCTATGAATTAAGAGACAAGTTCTTCAAAAAACTGGAAGTTTCCAACTACGTTAAGCCGGCAGTGGGAGGCTTTATCCTAGGTTTAATGGCTTTCTTCTTCCCTTATGTCTTAGGACCTGGCTATGGATTGGCACAACTGGCATTAGAAGGTAAATTAGCTTTATCGATACTATTAATCTTGATTTTTTCTAAAATGGTAGCTACTTCTCTAACTATAGATTCAGGTGGAAGCGGAGGAGTTTTCGGGCCTTCTGTGGTTATTGGAGCAGCACTGGGAGGCGTATTAGGTGGAATATTTCACATGATGTTCCCAACAGTAGTAGTTAAACCAGAAATATTTGCATTAGTTGGAATGGGGGCGTTCTTCGCAGGTTCAGCCAAAGTTCCGATATCAGCAATAATTATGGTTTCGGAGATGACCGGAGACTACAATATTTTAATTCCAGCCATATTATCGTCAACAATGGCGTACTTAGTTTCAGGAGACTATACGATATATGAAAAACAAGTACTAACTCGGGCAGACTCACCCGCGCATATACCAGAGCTTCTATCCGACATATTGTCTTCTCTAAGAGTTAAAGACGCTATGACAAAAGACGTTATTACAATAAAACCAAGTGCGACAATAGATGAACTTGAAAAACTAATCAATGAGACAGGACACTTAGGATTTCCAGTAGTAAACGAAAAAGATGAGCTTGTAGGAATTGTAACGTACGAGGATGTTATCAAAGTTAGACCTGAAAAACGATCTGAAATGAGGGTGGAAGACATAGAAACCAAAAAATTAATCGTGGCATATCCCAATGAAACTTTGAACGCGGTTCTTCGCAAAATAGTTATACATGACATATCTAGATTGCCTGTTGTCGATCCTAAGGACCCCAAGAAGCTTCTTGGAATAATAACCAGATATGATATCGCGAAAGCGATACATGTCAAATGATGTAATTACCGTTTTTATTTCCTCATTTTTCGTAAAGTGCTATATGAACCGCAGAAATATCAATATAGAAAAAACAAATAATAATAAGAAGATTAAAGTTGAATACATCATAAACAATTCAACATTAGCTTGAAGTTGCATGAAATCCACCTTGATTAATGAAAGATTCTCAACAGCTTTTCTTAACTGCGATATTTCCTCTTTTAACTTCATCGCGCTTGACATTTTTTCCAAAAAATCTTTAACTCCCACCTGTTCTTCTCTAATTTCTGAGATAAGTTTTACACCATCCTCCACTATTTTCCACGTATCTTCTACTGCAACATCCCAATCCGTTTCCTCATATCTGTCTTCGATGACTCTATATATTTTTAAATCGATTTTTCTAGGGTCTTTCTTGTTAACATAGGAAGTAGGGTCGATAACTAAAGCAACTGCCTTATTAAATAATGATTGATAAACTTTCTGAGTACTTATGTCAGTATTACTCATAAAATTGGCTCCAAAACCTGGATGTGAATGCCACCAGCCAACAATACTTTCTTTCATACCTCTTTTCTCCAATTTTTCGGCTACAGCGGCCATAGCTAGCGGATCTATTTCAACATGAGTTTTGGATCCTTTGCTTCTAGGAACCTCTATGTCAACTATATTCAAACAATCGTTGTCAACTCTACCAATTAAAAATCCCCCGACTTCCCTATCTAATCTTCGAGATGCTGCATCAATTATTTTGATAAGGGCAATGGGTGAAATCTTAACTTTCATCTTTAACACCTAATTAACGGAGAACTATACATGTACGCATCATTTTATTAAACTGTTACTCGCATTAATTTACTTTTCCAAATTAAACGAGACCCTTTACATTTAACAGTAAAGGTTTCCAAAAGATATAAGAGTAAGTAGCCAAGTAGGTACATTACTAAAAAGAGTTTTTATCAGTGGGTGGGCACGTTGATAGATTTAACAGAGCGTGTTAAATCGATAGAGTATGCTATTAGAGACGTAGTTGTTTACGCTAAAAAATTAGAAAAAGCTGGCAAGAAAATCATATATTTAAACATTGGTGACCCTTGCAAGTATGACTTTGACACACCTCAACATATAAAAGAAGCTTACTGTAAAGCAATAAAAAACGGATATAATTGGTATGGCGATTCAAAAGGGCTTCCAGAACTTAGAGAAGCAATAGCAGAAAAAGAAAAGCGACTAAACAATGTAGATGTAGATCCAGAAAACATAGTAATCACATCTGGAATATCAGAAGCAATATCAATGTTCATAGCAGCCGTAGTTGATAAAGGAGATGAAGTGCTGGTTCCAGGCCCAACATATCCGCCATATATAGCGTACACAAAGTTTTTTGGAGGGAAACCCGTATCTTACAGATGCATTGAAGAAGAGGGTTGGCAACCAGATATCGAAGACATCAGAGATAAAATAAACGAAAGAACAAAAATACTTGTAATAATAAATCCAAATAATCCCACGGGAGCATTATATAGTGAAAAAACTATCAAAGAAATATTAGATATAGCTGCAGAACACGAACTTATCGTTGTTTCAGATGAAATTTATGATCAAATAGTTTATGAAAAAGGACATGTAAACACAGCAAAAGTTGCCAGAGAAATTCCCGTAGTGGTTTTTAACGGTTTTTCAAAAGTATATCTCGCAACAGGCTGGCGTCTAGGTTACATGTATTTTTATGACCCAGAGGGGAAATTAGGGCACATTCGTGAAGGCGTCGAAAAACAAGCTAGAATAAGACTAAGTGCAAACACCCCCGCCCAAGTAGCTGCTGTCACCGCGCTCAAAGGACCACAAGACCATATAAAAGAAATGGTAGAGAAACTTAAGGAAAGAAGAGACTACGCATGGAAACGGCTCAACGAAATAGATAATATAAGCTGTGTAAAACCTGAAGCCGCATTTTACGCTTTTCCCAAAGTAAATTTGGAAAACAAATGGAAAGATGATAAAGAATTTGTCTTAGATCTTCTTAAAAACACGGGAGTTTTAGTAGTTTTTGGATCAGGTTTTGATCCAATATACGGTAAAAACCACTTTCGGCTAGTCTTCTTACCTCCACTAGAAATACTTGAAGAAGCATTCAATAAACTGGAAGAATACATATCAAGCAAGTAACAACAATATAAACCATATATAGGAACTTATAGGTAAAATGAAGTTTAAAGCAATTTTAATCTCTAAAAATGTAAACCTCCTTAAATTTTTTCATAAACTCTAAAACTGACACATATTCTTCAACAAATTGCTTGTATCCATCGGTAGTTTGCTGTTCCTCTAATGGTTGAGCCTGTAATTTCTCTACAATTGACCAGCATGAAACTGCATCTTGGTTGAAAGACGTAAATTCTCTTTTATCAACATACAAAATTTTAAGCCTCTCTGGATGTTCATACAGTCTTTTTGAATATCTTTTCAAAAAAGCGCTATATATCGGTCTCTTAGCGCCTCCAAGTAAAAATTTCGCTTTCATGGCACCAGAAGTTAAATGAACTTCAATTTTTTCAAGAAATTTTTCCCTATATTCCACAGTTGGAATAGTACCTTTCCTTCTCACCTCAGTCAACTTTTTAGGAGCCAAAACCATACCCCTATCTACCAAAACTTTCTCAATTATGGTAGCTATCTCCGAAACAGAAGATTTAGCTAGCGGATCTACAACCTCCGGTGTGACTATATTCACAAGAGGGATTGGAGCCGTAGGTCTAAGCTCAGCTGGATTAAAAACTAAAGCACCCACCCCTTCTTCAACATCAACTGGATGCCCCTTATGTAAGATTTTTCCTTTAACAACACCGGGTCCAATAAGACACGATCTAACAGTATCCTCACATAGCAACGTCCAAAGCTGTTTGGAAGCTATGAGAACCTCTCCCCTAAATTCGACGTTTTTAATGTACGGAAGATTCAAATCGGGAATATACAAATCTAAAAGCCAGTAAAGAACAGTCTCAATTGCTTCAATAGACTCAGAGCCGGCCAAAACCTCCCGCCTCGACTAGCTTTTAACAAATTTATTCATTAAGTGACTAAAGAGAAACTCGGATAAAATTTTTATTCTATCTTCACGTGATTGAGTAACGATTTCTTTTACTTTTTCCCTAAGTTCTGCCTCTGGAAACCCACCAACATCAAACCTTTTATACATTTCTGAGAGAACGTGCATAACAGCATCCTCAGGATCCATACCTTGCTCTAAAAGTGCTTTTAACACTTTTTCAACCGAAGATTTCAGAAAATTAACCTGATCTTCTCCGCTTCTCCTTTTTGCAAGCATAATATCTCTCTCTAAAAAGTCAGTGGGCTTAACCAAATCTGGCTCAACCTTTCCGCCTCGAGTAATTGGTCCACCAACAAAAAGGTATTGTGATACTTGAACCTCTCTAGGGATGGGGCGCGGTATCGAATTTAAAATTAATTCTAAGTAGGTTTCCTTCATTAAATCTGAGATCGGATTTGATAAATCCTTAATAATAGCAGCAACTCTACTTTTAATATTTTCAAAAAGTCTTATACCTTTCACATCTTTTATTTTCTCATATATTTTTGACATAAATTCTTTGAGAACTTTTTTTCTTTCTTCTAATAATTCAATCGCTTTTTCTCTACTAGTTTTCTCGAGCGCACATATTAACGCTACCGCAGCATCCAAATAATTAGTTTTTTTGTGCGTTTTCAACCATTCGTCCATCACGGGTTCAATAACTTCATCAATAATCCTTTTTCTCTCGTTCAAAAAATTAATAATAGAACCTTCTGATACTGTTTCCTTATCGGATACTATGCGTTCCCAATTAGCAAGGTTCCTCACAGCTTCCTCAGCCTCTTTCCTAAAAGGACCATAGAGATACTCTATCCATTTTCCCTCTTTAACTGCAAAATTAAAAAGGTAAGATGAAATGTTCGGAACTTCAAAATCAACTTCCTTTAGTCTTTCCATTTCTCTCATCAATATGTCACATACACTTTCCGCGTCAAGAATGCCGTCAAGTTCTAACCTTACTGCTACTTTAGCGATTTCTAACGGGACATTTAACCTTTCAGATAGTTCTTCAGCATCTTTATTTGGAACCTTCCTGGCTTTTTCGGCTAAATCCCCGTAGGTTTCCTTAAATTCTTTTCTCAGCATGCTAGTATACTTTTTAGCATCGTTTTGTTCCATAATGATTCTTCCTCGGTAAACATGTAAACAATATAGAGTACGTAACATCAAATATTAATATTATTAGGGGTAACTACTATTACTCTCAGTCATATTTTAGCTGATCTCTCATGAGTAAGAGTAAAAAAATTTTTATAAGGAAAGTATGTAAGGTGTGTGATAAAATCTAGCGCGGGGAGAAGATGCTATGGAGAAAATAGTGGTAAACAAAATAAATGTAACGCCAATAGAAGAGCAACCAGTAGAAATGGTTGAAAGAAAAGGACTTGGACATCCAGATTCGATATGCGACGGAGTAGTAGAGCAACTCAGCGTAAATCTATCCAAATACTACCTAGAACACTACGGTCAAATACTTCATCACAACGTTGACAAGGGAAGCCTTGCCGGGGGACGGTCAGAGCCGAAATTCGGAGGGGGCGAAGTCTTAGAACCTATATATTTACTTGTAATAGGAAGAGCTACCACGGAGATCATTAAAGACCATGAAATAGAGAGAATACCAATAGGAACCATCGCATTAACTTCAGTTCGAGAATATTTGGAGAAAAATTTCAGGTTTCTAGATATCTCAAAACATGTCCAAATAGACTATAAGATAAGGCCAGGTAGTCAAGACTTAACAGAACTATTTAAGGATCCATCTAAAGTCCCCCTCTCAAATGATACAAGTTTTGGCGTAAGCTTTGCCCCTCTCTCCGAGACTGAAAGACTTGTATTAGAAACTGAACGATACTTAAATTCACCTAAACTCAAAAAAGAACTTCCAGAAGTAGGAGAAGACATCAAAGTAATGGGCCTAAGACATAACAACAAGATTAAACTAACTATCGCAGCAGCAATAATATCCTCATTAACATACGACTTAGATCACTACATCAATGTAAAGCAAGAAGTAGCAAATAGAATTTTGGATTTAGCTTCTAAAATAACCGAAAAAGAAGTAAAAGTTTTTGTAAATACAGCCGACAAAATAGATAGAAGTAATCCAAGAGTATATATAACAGTTACTGGAACCTCCGCGGAGTCGGGAGATGATGGGCAAGTAGGTCGTGGAAACCGTGTTAACGGATTAATAACACCAATGCGACCAATGTCGCTGGAAGCAGCAGCAGGAAAGAACCCTAGAAGCCATGTAGGAAAAATATACAACATCCTGGCAAAAAACATTGCAAATAGAATCATAGAGGAAGTTAAAGGTGTAAAAGAAGTTTACGTAAGAATTCTAAGCCAAATAGGTAAACCAATAACTGAACCTCAACTTGCTAATGCCCAAGTCCTACTTGAGGAAAACGCCAACTGGAATGTTATAAAAAACGACATCGAAGCAATATTGGAAACCGAAGTCACAAATGTCACAAAACTAACAAATAAAATAATTGAAGGGGAATTCCAAATATTCTAAACTAGATATCAACAATTTACGGTCTATATACCAAGAATGATAAAGAGAAAGTGAAAAGCAAAGCCAAAAGACAGCGAAAACAGCAATACAGAAATAAATATTTTGATCCAGGAACGTCGCGTACTATATTCCACATGGATTACTAAACCCATTAGAGCCAAAATCCCAATCACTATAAGTATCGCTATAATATAGGGCATTGACTTAGATATCAATATTTCCTCTAATTTTGGCCACTTAACCACTGTAAACACCTTATATAAACTTTATAGAGAACTTGTTTTTCGAGGTAACCACTAGATTATTTTCCTGAACGAAATCACTAGTAAAAGTAAATATTTAAAGTTTTCGTCTATTCTCTTCGGCTAAAACAAATCTATCGAAACCCATCAATTCATATTACCGCATAAACCGATATTCTCAAAATAACACAACAGAAACACGCTCTAGTTCATTTATAATAAATCGTTAAAAATATAACAATGTATGAAAACTGAGAATTAATATTAGCAAAAAGGTGGCAGTAGAGTGATGCAAACTCAAGAAAAAAGTAAAACAGTGAAAGAAGTTGTTGTAGTTGTCGTAATTATTTTAATACTTATAGGCGGAGTCTACGGGATAGATATTACTCTAAAACATACCTTACATACTTCAAAACCCGTTGTAGTAGTTGAAGGAGTAAGTATGGAACCAACTCTTCACGAAGGAGATGTTCTGATAGTTAAAGGTGTAGATCCGGAAGACATTGAGATAGGAGACATAATTGTTTTTGAGTCATCAGAGTCTACGCCTCACATTTTACCAAACAGAACTGTAGTTCACCGAGTAATAGACATAAAATATGATGAAGAACAAGGTCAATACCTATACTTAACTAAGGGAGACAATAACAAAACAAACCCCATTCCAGATGGATGGGTACCCTACAAAGACGTTTACGGTAAAGTTATATTCATCATACCAAGAGTAGGAATAATTTCCCTTTGGCTACGTAAAACTCATCTGGCTCCCGTAATTATAGGCGCTCTCATAGTGATTATGATAATACTAACAATATGGGAAACACCAGAAGAAGAGGAACAAAAACCAAAAAAGAAATAAAGTTATTTACTAGCTTTTTCTTCCTCAATGTAATTAATACACTTTAAATATGTCTCCTCGTCCAAAAAATTTTGTTCACGTAAATATCTCATCAGTTCCATAATGCCTAAAATGCTATGCAACTTAACACCAATTTTCTTTAAATTATCCCTTCCACCTTGCTCTCTATCAAGAAAAACAGCTACGTCTTTTACGATTCCCCCTTCCTCTCTTACATTATTAACGGAATTAATCAAACTTCCGCCCGTAGTTATTAAATCATCAATGATAAGCACGTTATCTCCCCTTCTTAATATTCCCTCAACCATTCTCCCTTTTCCATGAGTTTTTTGTTCCTTTCTAACGTAAATTAATGGCAAACCTAGCTTATAACTCACCAAAGTAGCAAATGGAAGACCTGCAGTCGGTACACCTGCGACACGGTCAACCTTAGCTATCTCATTTTTAATCATCTTAACATACATATCACAAACCTCGTCAAAGAGTTTGGGAAAACTGGGTATAACTCTCATATCTATATAAAATGGACTTTTCTTCCCTGAAGTCAAAATAAATTCTCCAAAACTAATAGCATTTGTTTTCATCAAAATTTCACATGCTCTAATTTTAAGCTTACCCTTAACCTCTTCCCAACTCATTGACAATTATCCCTCTTATATTCAAATACTTCAAAAATCTCCAAATCTCTACCCTTTAAATTTTCCTCAAACAATCTCTTCACAAAAATATTAATACTCTCACGAGTATCCGTGTGATAAGGAATAGCAACCCTAGGCTTAGTTAACTTCGCTATTCTAACACCACTTTCATAAGAAGCCTGCGGAGCTATACCAACAGTACAAAAAACAATATCCAAGTCAAAATTCTCCCCGGTTTCTTTCATCTCTGGAAATGGCAAACTATCGCTAGTATGAAAAACAGTAATGCCGTTTTCAAAACGAATTACAAAAGAAACTGGTTCGAGAGCCATATGATTAGACTTTTCAACAAAAATTTCATTCCCATTAATTTCCCACGTGGAGCCAGGCGATATCGTGATTAGATGTTTTTCAGGAACACGACCAACCAATTTTTCAATAACTGGACGTGGAGCCAGTATCTTTGATTTAAAAATAGATCTAATTCTGCTAATAAGTAACGAATTAAAATGACCAGGATGCTCATGAGTAATCAAAACAACATCAGCTTTCTTAAAGTCTGTAGCGTCAACACCAACGGGGTCAACAATAACAGTCAATTTACGAGACCGTAAAATCACACCACTACGCTTATTAATCCATGAAACCAGCACAGAATCATTACCCAGGTCTACATCAAATATCGGCGAGACCATGCTAACCATAGTCTGTTAATACCTCCCCGATACTTCTTTGTCATTGTGATGTTTTTAGATTAGAAAAATGGTGCAGGTAAACACAAAATAATTATGCTAAGGGGTACTAATATTCCAATGATCTTTCTTTTTCTGTCCAGCGATGTAATGTCGTTTAAGGGTCCGGGATGTCTAGCCATCGCCAAGAACAAGGCAACAATAGCGAAAAAGTAGTATTTTAAAAAGAACAGGATCAAAACAGCTGCATATGAAATGAGTTGATGTTTCTTACTGTCAAATATAGCCCTCGCAACATGCCCACCATCTAACTGCCCCACAGGAAACAAATTGATTGCCGTGATCACCATTCCAAGCCAACCAGCAAAGGCGACTGGATGTAACATTATCACGACCGGAGTACCCGGAGGAACTTCTGGAACCTCTATTAAAAATCGCGCTAGAACTCCAAACATAAGCGGAGGAGGAATAAAAACACCTTCAACCTCCCCTATATAAACTTTTGACAACGTTAAACCAACAAGGGAAGCAATAATTGACATTAAGAAACTAACCAACGGACCAGATATACCTAAATCGAAAAGAGATTTACGGTCAACAGGAGGAGTTCGCTGTCTAATAACTGCTCCAAGAGTACCATAAGGTGGAACCATTGGAATAAAAATAGGTAAATCAGCCTTAACACCGTGAATTCTACTTGCAACAAGGTGGCCAAGTTCATGAAGACCAATAATCCCTAAAAGAGAAACAGTGAAGCTAAGAGCAACAATCCAAGGATTAGTTATTCCAAATATCTGCGCAAAACTTGGATTTGCTGCCATTAGATAGCCCGCAAAAAAGACCGTTGCCGTAGTGGCTATAAGTGATATAAAGCTCCACATTTTTGCCCGCTCACCAGGTGGTGAAAAAGGAACAACTAGAAGAAGATAATTTGTTTCATATCCTTCGGGTTTACGTAAAAAAGCTATATAACCCTTTTCCATAAGAGTTTCTTCAACCTCACGAAAATAGTCTCCAACTCGATCTTCGTCAATTGGAAGAACAGTAAGCGAAACTGTACCCCTTCCATACTCCAATGGAAAGCTAACATCAAGAATATAGAATCCTCTACTAACAATCTGTGTAATTTCACTTATGTCTTCGTCAAAATACATATTTGTATCATTATCCAAAAATTTCACCTCTTAATTTTGGAATTTTGAAACAAATATAAGTATATCCAAACAGTATCAACTTAAATACAGTATCACCTACCCATGAAAAATCAATGCAAGGCTGAAGAAAATGGTAACTGAACGCTTGGAGGAAAAAGGGTACACGATAAGAGAAGCAACTCAGAACGATATCGCAGAAGTAATGCACATAAATAGGGTTTGCCTACCAGAAAACTATCCAGCATACTTCTTTCTTCAATTACAATCAAACTACTCTAAAGCATTTCTAGTTGCTGAAAAAGAAGGGAAAGTAGTAGGATACATAATGTGCAGAGTAGAATATGGGAAATCGCATTTTGGCTTCAGAATAATAAAAAAGGGACATGTAGTTTCAATAGCAGTTCTACCCGAACACAGAAGGCAAGGAATAGGTAAAAATCTACTGTTAAACGCAGAAAAAGCCCTAAAAGAATATGGTGCAAAAGAAATAATACTAGAAGTTAGAGTATCTAATACACCAGCAATAAGCCTATACGAAAAACTTGGATACGAAAAAGTAAAAGTGTTAAAAGGTTATTACAGCGACGGAGAAGACGCATACTTAATGGCTAAAAAGCTAGAATAATCTCTACCTTGGAGGATCTATAATCTTGATTTTTAAATTCCTACATTACCCAAAAACGAAAAAGGTCACATGCAAAGTATGTGGAAAGGAAAGTATGCTAATTTCTGAGAGTATTGGTGTTTGTAACAACTGCATTAGAGAAAAACCAGAAGAAGCTTTACCATACGCACTAAAAGCGCACGAAGAAAGTAGAAGGAGATTTAATCTACCCACTCAACCACCAAAAGACAAAAATGGAAAAAGATGCGGTCTTTGTGTTAATGATTGCAGAATACCCGAAGGCGGTAAAGGTTATTGCGGCTTGGTAGTAAATAAAGATGGAAAACTGGTAAGATTAGCTGGAACCCCCAAAAAAGGACTATTAAATTGGTACTATGATCCGCTACCCACAAATTGCGTGGCATGGTTTGTATGTCCAGGATGTACAGGCTCAGGGTATCCAAAATACGCCTATAGACCAGGCCCAGAACATGGGTACTCAAATTTAGCCGTGTTTTACGGAGCTTGTACCTTTGATTGTTTGTTTTGTCAAAATTGGACATATAGAGAACTTACATCACGTCTAAAACCACTTATTTCAGCTGAAGAGTTAGCAAGTAAAGTTACTCGTAGAGTTTCATGTATATGTTATTTCGGAGGTGATCCTTCACCCCAAATGCCCCATGCGTTAATGACTTCAAAACTGGCTATAGAAAGAGCAAAAGAATGGAACGGTATCATGAGAATCTGTTGGGAAAGCAATGGAACAATGAACTGGAACCTATTAAAACAAGCAGCAAAACTATCACTGGAATCTGGTGGATGTATAAAATTCGACCTTAAAGCGTGGACAGAATCGTTAAACATAGCCTTAACAGGGGTAACAAATCGTCAAACTTTAAAAAACTTCAAAAAACTAGGTAAATATATAGAGAAAAGACCGGATCCGCCCTTTCTGGTGGCAAGTACCCTACTAATACCTGGATATGTCGACGAGGAAGAAGTAAGACAAATTGCAAGTTTTATAGCGGACATAGATCCAAACATACCTTACGCACTTCTAGCATTTTACCCACAGTATTTTATGACAAATTTGCCAACAACAAGCAGAAGACATGCTGAACGGTGCCTTGAGGTAGCTAAGAAAGAAGGGTTGACAAGAGTAAGAATAGGGAACATTCATTTGTTATCAAATGCGTATTAGAATTTCTCATCTAATTATTGAGTGAAAAAGAAATAATTCAATTTCCTTTTTTGAGAATGAGTATGTATCGACAGTTTTATGTAGCGTTAAATTTATATAGAAGTGCTATTTGACTGCAATTGTAAGATAATAGGGAAAGATGGGTGATGTAAAATGGCATACTTATCTGGTCAACCCGTCCTAATTTTGAAGGAGGGTACTCAGAGGACTGTTGGTAGAGATGCTATGAGAGCAAACATAATGGCAGCAAGAGTAATAGCAGAAGCAATAAGAACGGCACTTGGCCCCAAAGGAATGGACAAAATGCTAGTAGACAGTTTTGGAGATGTCACAATAACCAATGATGGTGCTACGATTCTTAAGGAGATTGATGTGCAGCATCCAGCTGCGAAAATGATGGTAGAAGTCGCCAAGGCTCAGGACGACGAAGTTGGAGACGGAACAACAACAGCAGTAGTAATCGCAGGAGAACTACTCAAAAAAGCAGAAGAACTACTAGACCAAAACATACACCCAACAATAATAGTAGAAGGATATCGCAAAGCCACGGAACAATCAATAAA
>JAEOSG010000044.1 GCA_016840485.1 Candidatus Baldrarchaeota archaeon | reverse complement strand
AAGTAGTGTTTCTATTTGAACTTGTCTTGGATAGTTTAGATATCCAGGGCGTGTAATAATTACTTCAGTGTCTGGATCTAGGATGGAAAGCATAAAGGCTGCAGTTAACTCTGTACTTCCGGATCCTACAATTACTTCCTCTTCGATTATTTTCCGGTTAAAAATGTAATTTTCGTAATTTACGATTCCACTTATGAAATCTGGTTGTCCACGTGTTGTTCCGTATCTTGAGGATTCGATCCATGTGTTATTGTCTTCTATGATCTCTTTAGCCACCTCTTTGAGGACTGGTGGAGGAGGATCCTGAGGCCAGCCGCCCCCTAAGTATATTAGGGGCCTCGGATATTTTTCAGGATGTTTTTTAAAGTCCGTAACTAGAGACATTATTTCTCGAATTGAGCTCGGATTTTTTATAGCGTAAAGAGCTGTTTCAGAAATTGCACCTTTCGCCATAGGTTTTTCAACCCCAACTCAGCATTATGTTCACTTCTGTAATATCAACATATAAATACTCACTAACTTGCTTTCATTTTACGTGAAAATTAAGATATCTCCAGGGTGGATATATTGAAATTAACTACCGAAGAAAAAAGTTTCTAGGTGAAGGATGATATGCACAACGAAGTCGGCGAAGTTAAGTACAAGTGTGAGTGCGGTGAAATAATCGAGTTTTATAAACTTTTAAAAACACGTGGGAAGTGTCCTAAATGCGGAGCTATTTTGCTGAAATTTACACAAATCGAATAAGAACTTCGATAAGATATTTGAGATTAAAATATTAATAATGAGGAAAAATTGAGGATATCCCAATTTTTGAAACCTTTATCAGAAAACTTATAGGTTACTTTAACAATATTATTTTGCTTAGTTAAATTTAAACTTTACAAAAGGAGGAAGAAAAAGTGCCCTGTCCAAAGTGTGGAAGCACTAATCTAATTAAAATAGAAGATAAATCAACTATTTTGACTTATGTAGCGCATACTCCAGTGTACGCTAAGAAATATAAATGTTTAGACTGTGGATATGAATGGCGCCCTAAAGAAGAAGAAAAAACGTAGAAAAATGTAAAAATTACTTAAAGTTTTTCTAATTATTTAAAATTGGTTATATGCAACGTGTAGGAGTAACATGATTCTATTAATGCAAAGGTTCTTATAGGTTGATGGTTTAATCAATCTTGGAGATGTAGCTATCATGTCTGAAAGTTTCGCAAGTATATTTAATAAGATATTGAAAAAATTACCGTCTAAATCTGCAGCAGAAATGGCTAATGCTATCGGTAAGTTTTTCGAACTTGTTTTAAACGGTCTATCAATATTGGAAGAAAGAATAAGTGATATCGAAAAACGGGTTCAACAACTTGAAACCCAAATGAACTCGTTGAAACAATCTATGTCGGTTCAAGCAAAACCAAGCCAGCCGACTTTAACCCAATATCCGCAACCCACTCCCCAACCGACGCTACAACCTCAGCCACAACAACCACTCAGACCTGTAACTTCGCCTCCACCAACATCAGCAACTCCTTCATCAGTCCCTTCGACTTCACCGCCCAGCGTACCCCAGACCCCACCACAACGTCCCGTACAACCTCCACAAGCATCGATGCCTCCATCCACTCCAAAACCACCGCCCCCACCAAGTCCACCACGACCTGTTACACGGCAGGATATTCACAGACAGGCATTACAAGAGTTAAAAGAACTCTTTGCAAAGGTAAGGAAAAGAGAAGAATAATATCGTACAACTCTTACAGCTTTAAAGGTAGATACGTAAGTGTTAAAGGGTTTTCACATATCTTCTAAGTATTTTAAATTTGTTTATTTTAATCTCGTAGAAGTTTCTTGTTGTAGTTTAACTTAATTTCAAGATATTTTAAGATATTGAAGTGAATAAAAACATATTAGAATTGGAGGCAGCAAAAAGTTTCGTTATTTCAGTTTTTTGAAATTTAAAGGTTAATATTAACACATTTATATAGCTGGTATGTAAGAGTATTTGTGATAAAGTTTACGTTAATCTTTCTGACGATTTTATCGCGGAGATTTAGATATGATGGTATATGCCGATTTACACATACATTCACTATATAGTACGGGTACGAGCAGTAAAATGACGTTAGAAAATATTGATCGGTACGGAGAGATGAAAGGTCTTAATTTAATTGGTACAGGAGATTTCACCCATCCTAAATGGTTAAGAGAACTAAAGGAAAAACTTGTTGAAGTTGAAGGAACAAATTTATACAGGTTTAAAAAAAGAAAAAGTAATGTACATTACATGATTACCGGCGAGATTTCTACAAATTTTGAATATGAGAATGTTATAAAACGGATTCATAATCTTCTCTTAGTACCAAATTTCGAAGTTGTAGACCAATTACTCGATGTATTAAGAGAATACGGGGATTTATCGTTAAATGGACGACCAGAACTTGAAATAACGGCTTCAGAATTTGTGGAAATAGCGAAATCTACCGATCAGCGAGTAGAGATTATACCTTGCCATATATGGACTTCGCATTTCTCAGTGCTCGGACAAAAGGGGTTTAATAGCGTGAGAGAATGTTATGAAGACCAGACAAAAAATCTTTTAGCTCTTGAAACCGGCCTTAGTGCAGATCCAAAAATGTGCTGGAGAGTAAAAGAACTAGATCAATTTCCACTTGTTTCAAATAGCGATTCGCACAGTCCGTATCCTCACAGGTTAGGTAGGGAAGCAAATGTTTTAGAAGTCAAAGAATTAACTTTTGGATCTGTGATTGAAGCTATACGTAAGAGAAGAAGAGAAGAGTTTAAAATGACTATAGAGGTCCCACCGGAATATGGTAAATACCACTACACGGGACATAGAAAAGACCGAAGATATTTAATTGGTGGTATTTGGAGAACTCATGAAGTAGATGTCTGCTTACATCCAAAAGAAGCTATTAAACTCAACAATATTTGTCCAATATGCAGAAAGACCATGACCATTGGCGTTTTGCAAAGAGTTGAAGAACTAGCAAATAGACCAGAAGGATACACTCCACCCAACTACATATCCTTTGTCCACTTAATCCCACTAAGCGAAATATTAATGTACGTTGAAAATACAAGCAGCCCTGTAGTAAAGAAAATATGGGAAAAATATGTAAGCCTCATACACAGTTTCGGAAACGAGTATAATGTCATGTTAAATGTACCAAGGGAAGAACTGGCAAAAATTGCAGGACCAAAAGTAGCAGAAGCAATAATAAAAGTTAGGTTTGGCCAAGTTAGATACGAACCCGGATTTGATGGTGTTTATGGAAAAATAATTTTCAAAACAGAAAAAGACAAACAAAAAGACCTACATTTTAAAGGGCTTAAGGGACAAACTAAATTAACAGACTTTTCTTAGAAAACACAAATCTGAAAAATATTTAACTATTACTTGGCGGGCCCGCCGGGATTCGAACCCGGGACCTTCGGCTTTCTCCCATTTATCTAGCAACGGTGACCGGAGGCCGACGCCATATCCCGCTAGGCCACGGGCCCTTTCCTACATAGTTATCTATGTTTGTTGAGAATTTATTTTTTAAGTTGTGGTTTTCCAGAAATATTGTCTTTCGAAAAATCGAAAACAGGAATGTACTTGCCATTATTGCCTAAGTATAAACACTTTTCTTGAATGACTTTCCCTACAATCGAAGCGGAAATTCCGTGGTCCTCGAGTATCCTAACGCATTTTTTAGAGTTACTTTTACTGGAAGTTAAAATTACCCCGAAACCCGGATATACTTTAACCCATTTAAGTAAATCAACGTTTTCCGGTCTTGGTATTTTTTCGATATCAATTTTCCCTCCTACACTACTTGCTTCTAAAAGCATAGCTAAGGTTCCTATAGAGCCGGGATTGCTGATATCTTTGCATGCTGTTGCAAGTTTTTCCTCAGCTATCCTGTATATCGCTTCAAATTTTTCTCGAACTTTTTCAGGGGATTTATGTGATGTAGTATCCCATGCAAGTTTAAACTTTGAATGAAACGCTCCATCTAAATCAATAGCAATAATTATGGAATCACCTATTTTCGCGGTGTCACTAAAAATTACATGGTCTTTGTGTACTAA
Organism: Candidatus Baldrarchaeota archaeon; assembly: GCA_016840485.1. Classification (GTDB taxonomy): domain Archaea; phylum Asgardarchaeota; class Baldrarchaeia; order Baldrarchaeales; family DXJG01; genus DXJG01. The sequence continues at coordinate 15,553 of JAEOSG010000044.1, read as the reverse complement.
GCCCAGTATTGCAACGGAAATTGACAACATTGGACTATCGGGATGCAAATGTCCGCCTACGCAAGCAACTCCAAACTTTTTGCAGCCGTCAATAATACCTGCCACAATTTTATCAGATTTTTCTTGGTTGGATAGTCCTAGAATATCGACGATCGCCATCGGCTTGCCGCCTTTTGCAACTATATCATTTACATTTACAAGAACTGAACAGTACCCCGCAAAATACGGGTCAGCTTCTACAAGCTTATGCCAAATACCATCCGCAGCAAATAGTATAAGTTCGTTGCTTCCATCTAGTTCTATAATGGCGCAATCCTCTCCAAAGCTTCTTAAAATTCTTGTAAAGGAAAAATTGAGAGTAGCAACAAGTTTAGATGTAACGTAAACAATAGGTTTCTTCCTAGTTACACCTATAAAATTTTGAATTTCGTTAGCTAGTACAGTTAATTCTTTAATGGACAGAGGCATGTTACTCATCTCGTCTAAAACAGACTATAATGCTAGATGTCTTGGGTATAAAGGTTGTGTTGGTTTCTTTTCTTTCTTAAGTCTTTAAGAGCGCTTGCAAATGCTATTGAACTTACGTATTCGCTTATGGGTCCTGCACGTGATGTGTCAACAAGATCGATGTCAATTTTTAGAAAGGGTGCGCCGTGGCTTTTTCCTCCCCCTAGATGAATGAGGGTTCTATACATGAGATTTCCGCTTATTCCGTCTGGCGCTATTATTATGTTTGCGTTTTCCTTCATTGCGTTTTCGATTAGAATTTCGTAATGTTTGATGTTATTTGTAATACCCTTGTCTTTTGTAACACTTACAACGAACTCGCTGTCGGCAAGCATTCTATCTACTCGGGGTGATCTTCCTATATCATCTCTTCTTCCACCTGAAATAATTGCAACTTTAGGTTCTAGGCCTAACGCTTTGATTAGGTTAACACCTTCCTCTACAAAAACCAATTTCTCACCTATGTTTTCACCTTCATCTATTCCTACTGGCGCAAAAAAGAATTGTTGCCCATTGACAGATTCTAAAAGAGCCAATCTAAAGACTTTGCTTAAATTTAATTTCTCCTTCAAGGAGAGAAGAATTTTTGAAGCGCCTAGAGATCCTCTGACTGCTGCATCGAAGTCGTGTTCAATAAGAACTCTCACCATGTCTTCTTCTGGCTTAGAGCTCATAAAGACGTCGAATTCATCTTTATATTTTTTTAATGTTTGATGTTTACCCATTAATGTGACTTTAGCGTATCCTTCATCAATGGCTTTTTTAGCAGCGTTTACTGCTCTTGTAACTTGGTCTTCTGTTTCTCCTACACCTATTAACACTTTTGCTTTCGATTTTTTTGCAATTGAAAATATTTTATCCATAATTTTCATTTTATAGTCGACACCTCAGAGATGATATTTAGCATAATATTAAAGTTAATTAAAATGTTTTTGAATACAAATAGCATTTATTTGGAGGTGGAGTAGTGAGCATAGCGATTACAGTTAGATTACCAAAAAGGTGTATAGAAATCATTGATGAGATGGTTAAGGCTGGAATATTCACATCAAGAAGCGAAGCAGTAAGGTTTATTGTCAGATATTCTTTAGTTGAAGGTATACATAAAAAATTACTCCCAAAAAAGAAAGAAGAAAGCACAAATATAAAAGTATGCAGAGAAGCGGAGGAGGATTAGTGTGAAATTACGTGTCGCTGCAGTACAGATAGCGCCTAAACTAGGCGATTTAGAGGAAAACATTGTAAAAACATGCACATTCATAGAGAAAGCTGTAGAACAGGGAGCGAGACTTATAGTTCTTCCAGAATTATCTAATTCAGGTTACAATTTTAAAAACAGACAGCAAGCGTTAGAATGTTCAGAGCCAATACCAAATGGGCCAACTATAAAAGAATGGGAGAAACTAGCTAGAAGACACAGTGTATGGATTATAGGTGGAATAAATGAAAGATATGAAGATAAACTGTACAATTCAGCTGTGATCTTAGGTCCAGAAGGATACGTCGGAAAATATAGAAAACTTCACCTGTTTGCTAAGGAAAAATTAATATTTCAACCAGGTGATTTGCAACTAGAGGTTATAAGAACAAAAGATTTTGCTTTTGGAGTTATGATATGCTTTGACTGGGCATTTCCAGAAGTTGCACGAGTTCTTACTTTGAAAGGTGCGGAAATTGTATGTCATCCTGCAAATCTGGTTTTACCCTATGGTCAAAAAGCAATGCGAATAAGAGCTCTTGAGAACCATATTTTTACGATAACTGCGAATAGAGTTGGTAAAGAGGAAGATCTTACATTCACAGGTCAAAGTCAAATAGCTGATGTGAAAGGAGAAGTTTTAGCTAAGGGAAGTAAAAGTAAGGAGGAAGTAATAATTGCCAAGATAAACATAGAGGAAGCGAGAGACAAGAAGATAACTCCCTACAATGATCTTATAAAAGATAGACGCCCCGAATTCTATTCGCTTCTAACAGCTCGTATAAGATAAACCTTAAAAACCTAAGCTTGTAATTTAAAGTGTTTCTGCAGTATGCCGAACTCGTTTTCTCGTATCAATTGTAAATGTATTCCTGTTCACAAATTTGGGTGTGTATAAGATGTTAAATATGTTAATTATGTGGCTTTCCAAGCAATTTGCGATGACTACTTTTAATGGAATATTAAGGTTTGGTTTTGTTTTGGCTGATTTGAATTTAGTCAAATAAAATATTGTATAGATTTTGATGAAACCCATATCTCCTAATTAAAATGTCAAAGAAACACTTATATCATTGTTTTTCAACTTAAAACCACCATAAAAATTCAAAGTGAAAATAAACAAACAAAAAGGAAAAATAACTCTATAAACTCTATATGAAAAATTTAAAAACAAAAGCAACTATTTTCTAGTGAGGTGGGCTTGAATGAAAAAGTTAACAGTTGAAGAACTTCTTGAAAAGGCTAAAAAACCAGCAAAACTAGCGATGGCATACCACCCATTCTACGAGGGAAAACTGCAAGTAATGCCGAAATGTGTTATAAGAAATATGTTTGATTTCGCAATTTGGTACACACCTGGCGTTGCTGCGCCATGTAGAGAAATTCATAAAGATCCTGAGTTGTCTTTTGAGTACACTAACAGATGGAACTACGTTGCGGTTGTAAGTGATGGAACTAGAGTTCTTGGACTAGGTGATATTGGCCCTGAAGCAGCTATGCCAGTCATGGAAGGAAAAGCTATACTTTTCAAATATTTAGGTGGTGTTGATGCTTTTCCAATTTGTTTAGCAACAAAAGATCCCAATGAAATTATAACGGCGCTTAAATGGCTTGAACCAACATTTGGTGGAATTAACTTAGAAGACATTGCAAAGCCAAAATGTTTCCACATACTTGAAAAAGCTCGTGAAGAACTAGATATCCCAGTTTGGCATGATGACCAACAAGGAACCGCAACAGTAGTGCTTGCTGGACTAATAAACGCTTTAAAGATAGTAGGTAAGAAAAAGGATGAAATCACAGTTGCCATGATTGGCGCTGGAGCAGCTAACTATAGGACAGCTGTTGTTCTCATTAAAGCGGGAGTAAAGCCTGAAAACATTATCATGGTCGATAGCAAAGGCATTCTACATCCAAACAGGAAAGACATCGAGGCCAAGAAAGATGAAAATCCGTGGAAGTGGGAGATGTGTGTTAAAACTAATGCTGAGGGAAGAGAAGGTGGAATTTCAGAAGCAATGAAAGGCGTGGATGTTTGTATAGCTATGTCTAAACCTGGACCCGGTGTAATAAAGCCTGAGTGGGTTAGTAGCATGGCAGATGATGCCATCGTCTTTGCATGTGCAAATCCAATACCTGAGATCTGGCCTTGGGAAGCTAAGGAAGCTGGAGCTAGGATAGTTGCGACAGGCAGATCAGATTTCCCAAACCAAATTAACAATTCACTTGGATTTCCAGGCATATTTAGAGGAGTTCTTGATGTAAAGGCTAGAACTATTACAGACGACATGTGTATTGCAGCTGCAAAAGCACTAGCTGAATATGCTGAAGAAAAGGGTATTCATGAAGATTACATTGTTCCCACTATGGAAGAATGGGATGTATATCCACGAGAAGCAGTTGCATGTGCTCTTCAATCAATTAAAGAAGGGGTTGCTAGGGTTAAACTAAGTAGGCAGGAACTATGGGAAAGGGCTACAACCATCATTAAAAGAGCTAGGGAAGCCACTCACCTCTTAATGAAAGAAGGAATCATTCCACCGCCTCCACCAGAAGAAGAAGTACTGAAAAAATAAACTTCCACTCTTTTATTCTTCTCTTTACTTTTTAAGAAATAAAATAATAGTATAGTTTGAAAATAAAATTAGACGTCAATTATCATTTGATCTTTGTTGTAGTCTGCTAGTTCAAATTCCTTTGTTAGTTTTATGGCCTTTCGCGGACAAGATTCTTCACACTGCGCACAGAATAAACATCTGCTGTAAATGAATTTTGGTCGTTTTTTGAGTTTTGTTCGCTCGTCTTCTACCATTTCGATAGCGCCAGCTGGACAGTCTCTGGCACATAAACCGCATCCGATGCATTTCTCTATGTCGAACTCTATTTTTCCGCGGTACCCTTCTGGAACTTCTATTTTAACAAAAGGATACATTTCAGTAGCTGGTTTTCTTGGAATTTGCTTTAATAATTCTTTCTCTAAAGCCCCAGGAACTGGCATTTTAAATTACCCCCCAAAATATAAGAAGTTGAACAGCTAAGATTTGTAGTACTGCAAATGGTATGAGATATTTCCAGAACCCTCGAACCACTTGATCTATTCTGTATCTAGCGAACAAGGATCTAAGGTTGCTTAGAATAAACATTACTACCAGAGTTTTAATTATGAACCATATTGTGTAAAATACTGGCTCTAAACCTGGGATTGATGGCCCATATGGGCCGCCAAGAAAGAGAGCCGCAGCAAGTCCCGAGACAAAGACCATTTTTAGGTCTGTTGCAAGCCTGAAAAAGGCTAATTTTTTACCGCTGTATTCTACTTGCCAGCCGGCTACAATTTCAGTTTCTGCTTCTGGAATGTCAAATGGAATTTTTTCCAATTTTGCAAGTGAGCTTATGAGATAGATTATAAATGCGACTGGTGCAACAACTATTAGGGGTAGTTTTAACGTGTTTACCTGATATGTAACTATGTTGACAATTTCTAGGCTTCGTGCAGCGAGAGCTACTGAGATTACAGATAGAGCAAATGGTATTTCGTAGGCAACGAACTGTAGTCCGGTTCTCTCTGTACCGACGATTGAGAATCTGTTGCCAGAGAAGTATCCAGCGAACATTATTAACAGCCCAAATACTGTGGAAATGAATAGTACAAGTAAGAGATCTCCTGGTAAACTTAGTATCCCGGATAATGAGGCTATAGGTATAAATAGCAACGTAAACAGTGACACGACAAGTGTCAGTAGGGGTGTTACTGTAAACCCAAATCTATCAGCTCCAGCAGGTGTAATGTCTTCTTTTGCGAGTAATTTTATAAAGTCAGCAAAGGGCTGAAGTACACCTTTTGGCCCTGTTAGTAGAGGCCCGATTCTATTTTGGAATCTGGCATATAGTTTTCTGTCAAACCACTCCAAGAACCAACCGTAAGCAATACAGAAAAGAGCTCCTGGAAACAGTACAAATTTTAAAATTAAAATGAGTAGTTCTATTGTTTCCATCTTTCCCTCACCACTTCTTTACCATGTTCCTTATACCATTTAATTGAATATATTCTTAGTTGTTCCTTGCCCCAAACCCATGTTTTTCCAGAATTCTCATCTATGAAAAGTGCACGATCCATACATGCGAAGCAAGGATCGATTCCAGCAAGCACTATGGGTATATCGGCGATGTATCCTCCTTTAAGCATTTCGGCAACCGGAAGCAGATTGGCCAGTGTTGGTGTACGAACTTTAAGTCTTTCAGGTTTATCGGTACCATTTGATTTTATGTAGTACAAGAGTTCACCTCTTGGTGCTTCAACTCTTCCAAGAACTTCGTTTTCAGCTATTTTACGAGCAAATTTAGTTCTTATTTCTCCTGAAGGCAAGTTTTCAAGTATCCACCGACTCATTAAAACGCTCTGAATAGTTTCGTCAACACGTACAAGAATTCTAGCAAGCACATCACAAGTGTCATAAACTATTACCTCAAAGGGCACTTCGTCATATGCTCCGTAGGGGTCATCCCTACGTATATCTACATCCACTCCGGATGCACGAGCTGTCGGACCAACTGCATTAAGTTTTTGTGCTTTTTCTTTTGATAATATACCTACGTTTGCAGCTCTAACTAGGATCGTTTGTTCTTTCATGCAGATTTCTTTGTAGTATTTTGTTCTTTCCTCGAGAACATCTAGTCCTTTCAATATTTTATGTTTCAATTCATCTGAAATATCTCTACGAACTCCTCCCACAGTACTCATCGCGTAATTTACTCTATTTCCTGAGATCATTTCTAGTAGACTCATGACTACTTCTCGATCGCGCCAAACCAACATGAAAAGTGTATCAAATCCTATTTCATGTGCGGCGACGCCAAGCCATAATAGGTGACTGTGAATACGTTCTAATTCCCAGATTAACGTTCTAATATATACTCCTCTGGGAGGAGCAGTAATACCGGCGAGTTCTTCGACCGTTTGAGCGTAACAACCTTGATGTGCAGCACTACAAATACCGCAAATTCTTTCACAGAGATATAAGTTCTGAATATAGGTTTTTGATTCCGCTAGTTTTTCAATTCCCCGGTGAGTATAACCTATTCTAAAATCTACATCTATAACTTTTTCTCCATCAACAGTGAACGTGAAGTTTTCAAATTCTTTAAGGGCCGGGTGCTGTGGGCCTACGGGTATTTTAAACACTCGTTTTTCTTCAACTTCTTCTTCCAACATTTTCACCTCCCAGAATATTATTTAACTTGCTCAGGTTTCCAGTCCTTTCTGAGCGGATGAACTCCTTCAGGCCAGTCTTCGGGTAGCAATAGACGTTTAAGGCTTGGATGACCTTCGAATGTTACCCCGATAAGGTCGTAAACTTCTCTCTCATAAACGAGTGCTGACGGAAAGATATCTGAGACTGTGCCGATTTTTGGATTGGACTTGGGAATCTCTGTTCCTATTGTTATACTTAACTTGTTTTTGGGCTCTAGAAGATGATATAAAAGTTCTATTTTTTCGCCCTTATCTACTCCACTTATAGTTGATAAATGATAAGCATTCCACTTTTCCAATGCATATTTTAATGCTTCTTTATAAGCGTCCATTGTTACCCTTACGAAAACTCGACCTTTACGTTGAACATAGCCGTCTACAAATTTATCTCCCAGAAACTTCTTGAGATTTTCAAGCACTTGATTTTCAAGTGTCAATTCCTCACTCATTTTTACCTCCCCTTCCTCACAATTTTTGTAATTTTTCTAATAACTTTACAACTCCGTGAATTATCGCTTCCGGTTTGGGTGGACAACCAGGTACAAAAACGTCAACTGGTATCACTTCGTCTACTCCAGCTACTACACCGTATCCTCCACGGAAAACTCCTCCAGTCATGGTGCACGTGCCTACGGCCAAGACAAATTTCGGATCTGACATTTGATTATATATTCTTACCAGTCTCTTCTTGGTCTGTCTGGTTACTGGTCCCGTTACTACTAGTACATCTGCGTGTCTAGGACTTCCTTTAAGGAGAATTCCAAAACGTTCCACATCAAATCTGGGGGTTAGCGCTGCGATAACTTCGATGTCACATCCGTTACAGCCGCCAGAGTTGTAGTGAATTATCCAAGGAGATTTTATTCTGGCCCATTTCACAAGTTTACTTAATACTGCCATTTCTACCACCTTGGTATTTGCAAAAGGGTTAGGAAAACTATGATTGTATATGCTGCAACCACATAAAACGAAAAGGAGAACATGGATAATGCTAATATAAGAGTTGCTATTTCGAAAAGCACGAAGAAGGCAATGTAGTAAAAGTTATGAATATACATCTGGATCTTTTCGGGTGGGTAGTCTTCACCGCACGCGTAGGGAGCGGTTTTTTCAGGGTTTTCCTCGCTTGGAGGAGCTATTTTTTTCCCTAGAAGGTAGAATACGACTGCTATGAGCAAACAAATTAATAGTCCGATCCAAGTTGCTAAGGCTTGCATATCACTAAACCTCCAGCAGTCCTAACACTCAGCCAACTACTAACTTCATTCATCTAATAAAAGTGTATCGATCGGATAAAGATAGCATCCCTATTAAATCTGTCACAAATGATGAATACACGGTTTATTATATAATTATAATTACGCAATACGAATTTGTAAACAGCTATTGTTAGGTTTAAATTAGGTAGGATCGAATTAAGACTCATTATTTTCAAGATTTTTAACTCAAAAGTTATCTATTGTATTAACACTCTAAGTGTTGAATGCTAAATTCATTGTTTCGTATACTCTCGATGTAACTCAATTTTGTGAACATGTACACGCTATTACTTAAGACTTATTTTAATCACACTTTACTAAATTTCACTGATTTATGCGATATAAACGAGAGACAGAATGTGGGCCTAGTTTTTAATAATTTTACTTTTTAGTCTACAAAATGAACATATTTCTGTCGATGTTGGCATTCCACATAGCTTGCAGGTAGTTAACTCTTTTTCTTCCTCAATTTTTTGTTTGTTTTGTAGTATGGGTTTGAGTTTCTTGTGGAACCCTCTAACCATGGTTAGAATTGCGCCTGACCTTATGTTCTCGAGTTGAATTAAAATATTTTTTAACTGCAACGTAGATGCTTCTTTTGCATATGGGCAAGCTATATCAATATATTCCAGATTTTTGAACGTCACGTAAAGAGATATCTCATCTTCATAAATTTCGAAGAGAGGTTTTATTCTACCTATAAGTAGCTTATTGAATGTTGGCTGAATTGGAGATAGTCTGGAGAGAAGTTCAATATCCATGTTTATGAAATTTTGAAGGATAAAAGATGCTTCGTCGTTGAGATTATGTCCAGTTGCAACCTTATCAGCTGATAATTCAATAGCTTTTCTATTAAGTACGTATCTTTTAATTAAGCCACAAACAGAACAAATAGGTCTTTTTAATCGCTTAGAAAAAACATCATCTAACGAAAAGCCATATTCATTTTTTATTTTTACTGTAATGAGATCTAATCCAAGTTTTTCGCAGTTTTTTCTAGCTATTTCACCGCTGAGTTGAGAATATTTGTTAAGTTGAATTCCTAGGTCTATGAAAAGCGGTATAATTTCAAATTTTAATTCTTTTTGTAAATCTTTAAGTATGTGAAGAAGGGCGATGCTATCCTTTCCGCCGCTAACACCGAGAAGAATTCTCTCTCCCTCCTGAATCATTCTGTACTTTTTTACCGTTTTGAATACTCTTTTCTCAAGATATTCCACAAAGTGTTTCTTGCACAGCGGAAGACCAGAGTATTTTATCGTCGTCGCAGCGAATTCGGAGCAAAATCTACAAAACTTACGTCGCATCTTAACCTCCAACCTTAATAACATCGTCTACAAATAAATCCTATGTCCACCTTTAATTTCCTATTTTCTTAGAGTACAAACATAATTATTTTGTTTCGAAAAAGCAAGAAGTACAGAACCATATAGAACTTAGAAGAATATTTGGACAAAGAAAATGAAGATTCTAGAGCTAGTAATGTTTGCTATCGAAAGAATGTTGGAAAAATACTTAGAATATTAACAAGCCAACGACATTTTTGTAACTAATTTAAGAAGATGAAAATGAGGAAAGAAATTGTTTGTGGTGTGTTATATCATAAATTTATTATTAATATTTATTTTTTATTTTTAATGGGGTTTTTAATAATGAGAAAAATAATATAATATAGTAGTCATTAGAGTAAATAAAGACACATTACGTTTTGAATAGAACATTTGCTACACTTACACGAAGTTGTTCTCGTACTCTTTCAAGTCTTGCTTCAAAAGTGTTATCCACTGTAAAGGATTGATCTAACGACCTAACTATTGCTCCCCCAATACTTTTGACCTTGTCCTTTGAGATAACAATGGAGGTTGCTGTTCCTGTTTGTTTTTCGACTTCTTTAGCTATTTTAGATAGATCTGGCTCTATATTTGTGTTTTCTGATAGAAGGACCTCTAAGTTACCTCCACCTATCGTTATTGCGGCATCTTTGATTAAGTTTTCTAGGACCTCTTTATATTCCGGGGTTTGACAAAATTCCTTTAACCTTTCCAGAGCTGTGTCGAAAGCATTTGATATAACTTCTTCTTTTGCGTTAAGTAACTTTAATCTAGCTTCTAGCCTTGCTTCCGACATTATACGGCGAGCGCGAGCTTCTGCATCCGCTTTTCGTCTATTGATTATTTCATTGACTTCTTTTTCAGCTTCCCTTTTAGCTTCATCGAGTATTTTTTGGGCTTTCTCTTTCGCTTTGGTAATTATTTCTTCGGCCTTTGCCTTTGCTTCATTAATAATTATTTCTTCGATTTTTTCTATTTGCTCGCTCAAGCATTTCACGCCCCAATTATAGTGTTTATGATTAATTTTATCGCATCTTCAAATTTTTTCTTTGAGTCGGTTTTTAGTTTTTCAGCGTCTTCTTCCGCTTTTTTGACTATAATTTTTGCTTCTTCTTCTGCCTTTGCCAAGATTTCTTTCCAAACTTTTTCTGCTTCAATTTCGGCATTTTTCAGCATTGTTTCTCTCACATTTTCTGCTTCTTTCTTTGCTTGTCTAACTATCTCTTCAGCCTTTTTCTCTGCTTCGCTAATTATCTCTTTCGCTTTTTCTTCAACCTCGCTTATTAATTCCACAGCTTTACTAGCCAATTTAACCCCCTGCATTAAACTTTAATAATGAATTTTTAAGGGGAAGTCGAGTACTAAATTGTGTTTTAACTCCACCCTTTTAAGCATTAGGGCGAAAACTTTTTAGGTTATAATTCCAATTAGACACTGCACAGCGCGACAGCAAATCGGGCGAGGTATGGAAATGAACTCGGAATTTGTTGTTGAAGTTGCGTTAATTGCGTTTTTAATTATATTTGCGCTCCTAGCCGTTGAACTAAAGAAGTTAGCGTATGCGGTTGTTTCTCTTGGGCTCATGAGTACAGTTTTGAGCATAGTTTTCTACGTACTCTACGCTCCATACGTGGCAGTTATTAATCTTCTAGTATATGCTGGTGCTGTCATCGTACTTTTCTTAGCAGTATTAAGTTTAACGGGACCAAGCGAAGAAGGGAAAAAAGAGAAAAAATACGATGTTACTGCAGAGATTTCAGGAGGAGTTCTTTTTATAATTATAGCTGTTATTTTAGTGCAAGTATTGATTACAAGTTACATAGGTCTTCAGTTCGTCTACGGGAAGGCCTTAAACCTGCCCGAACTCGTATCCTTCCAGGATATTTTAAAGAACGTTGCTCAATCCATATGGCAAATAAGGGTAATAGATGTTTTAATCCAAGCAATGGCATTGTTTGTAGCTGGTTTGGGTGTAGCCGCATTATTTAGAAGAGAAAGGGGAGAGAAAGAATGATAGGGTTAAACTGGTACTTGGGTGCGTCTGCAATACTTTATTTGGTAGGATTGTATTGTTTAGCTACTAAAAGAAACCTTATTAAAATGATAATAGGCATTGAGATACTGATCAATGCTGCTCACCTAAATTTCATTGCACTTAGCACAACGGCCGCAGGGCTTGATCCCCTAGCCCGCACCTATGTTATAATTTCCATTGGTGTCGGTGCAGGAGTAATAGCTCTAGCGCTTTCGCTTACACTTCTTGTGTATCGACACTATGGAACTCTTGATGTTAGGAAAATGAGAAGATTAAAATGGTAGGAGGGCTGTTAAGCTATGCTACCTCTAGCACCGTGGCTATGTTGGGGTATTCCTATAATAGGAGCAATTTTAACGCCTCTTTTAGCTAAAATTGGCCATAAGGCAAGAGACTATGGAGCAGTTCTATTCAGTATAGTCGGCTTTATATTTGGTCTTTCAATGATACCCGATATTTTCGCTGGGCAAGTCGTAAACTGGTTTACTGGCAAAGTACTCGGCAGCATTCCCTACGAGTCAAAAGTGATGTGGATTTCCAAATTAGGTATTGAAATGGGAGTTCTCGTTGACCCACTCAGTGTATTTATGGCAAACATTGCAGGCGGTCTCGGTGCCCTGATCATGGTTTATGCACTAGGATACATGCATGGAGACCCAGACTTAACCAGATACTGGTTCTTCAAGAACTTCTTCATTGGAGGAATGGTACTTCTAGTTATAGCCAATAACCTCCTACAAATGTTTATAGGGTGGGAAATCGTTGGACTGTGTTCATATGCCTTAATAGGTTTCTGGCATAAGAAGAAGGAACCCAGCCCAGTTCCAGACTACAAAACCGAGGGCGAATACAACGCTATGTGTGGAATGAAAGCTTTCATTACAACACGTGTAGGAGATGTAGCCCTCCTAATAGCAATATTAACAATATATGCTTCAACTCTAAAAGCAGGACACCCAACGTTTAACTTTTTAGAACTTAAAGAAGAAGTAGAGTGGGCAAGACTGCTTGTAGCAAGCGGGATGTTAATACCGACAGTAATATTACTCTTCGGTGGACCGATAGGTAAGAGCGCACAATTCCCACTACATGTATGGTTACCTGAAGCTATGGCAGGTCCAACAACAGTTTCCGCACTTATACACGCTGCAACAATGGTAAAGGCCGGTGTTTACCTAGTTGCTCGAGTACTACCAATATTTGTTGAAGTATTCAAAGTAATTAACTTTGCTAGCGCCTTATACACATTTTCAATGATAGTTGCATGTATAGGTGCTTTTACAGCTTTTCTTGCTGCAACAATGGGAATGGTGGCAAGAGAGGTCAAAAAGGTATTAGCTTATTCAACAATTTCACAAATAGGGTACATGATGCTTGCACTTGGAATAGGAGGGCTAATAGGTTACGTTGCTGGGGAGATAGCTGAAGGATACTATGCTGGAACGTTCCACTTAATGTCGCATGCAGTTTTCAAAGCTCTCTTGTTCCTTTCGGCTGGTGCTCTTCTCCACGCTACTGAAACGAAAGACATGTTTGAAATGGGAGGATTAAAACAATACATGCCGATAACATACAAATGTATGCTTATTGGCGCCCTGTCACTTGCTGGTATACCTCCTCTCAGCGGCTTCTGGTCAAAAGAAACGATATTTGACGCTGCTTGGGTTCTTGCACATGAAGCATACGATCATGGTTACACCCTTATTGGCACAACCGGATATATTCTATTGTTCCTAGCTGTGATAACTGCTGCAATGACATTATTCTACAGTATTAGAATGATAGCTATAATATTCATATGGCCAGAAAGTGAGTATCTTAAGGAAAGAGAACGAAAGGGAGAACATGTACATGAAGCTCCTCCAGTGATGTGGGTTCCATTAGCTGTTCTAGCCGCTGTATCAGTTATAGGCGGCTTGTTTGCCCCAGCATTCCAAGTATTTATGTTTAAAGGCTGGGAAGGAATAGAGATTCATGCTACGGCAGAAATCTTCATAAAAACTGTGGCTTCGCCAACAATCTTCATGACATTGGGCGCTTTTGCCCTTGGGGGAATTCCTGCATATTACTTTTACTGGAGCCGCAAAATAGATCCAGGAGAATTCTTAGAAAAACATGGATTCTTCAAGGCTGTACATAGCTTCTTCTATAACAGATGGTATATCAATGATTTCTACATGAAAGTGATTGTTGGAGGTTTCATAAGACTTAGCAACGGAATTTACAAGTTCTTTGAACAAGCTATAATTGATAGATTTAACTACGCACTGGCATGGGTTGTACGTAGCTTCAGTCAAGCGTTTAGAAAGACACATACCGGTGATTTAAACTATAATATGATCGCTGTAATGCTGGGTGTAATTGCAATACTATTACTATTACTCTTCGGTTAAGGAGGGGAAAAGAATGAGTGGTCCGCTCTTAATCATGGTTGTGTTGCTTATTGTTGGTGCACCAATAGTTTATGCTGTAGGTAAGGGGTCAACAAAAGCTGCTGGGTGGCTAGCGTTTATTTTCTCGCTAATATCCCTAGCAATATTTTCACTATCTGCAGTACCCACGGTTCTTAAAGGAAACTTATGCGTTGAGAAGTATACGTGGGCTGAAATGTTTGGCGCACCATTTCTAACCTTTGGGTTACGAGCAGATAATCTAAGTACTCCCATTGTAGGGATAATATTGCTATTATGTACGCTGGCAACACTATATTCTATAGAGTACATGTCACATGAACATAACCAAGAACTCTACTTTGCACTTTTGCTTCTCTACATAGCAGGTATGGTTGGTGTTGTTCTAGCAACCAACCTAGTTCAATTTTACATATTCTGGGAATTGATGTTAATCCCTTCATGGTTACTAATTGCTCGCTGGGGAACATCGGAAAAAGCCCAGTTAATAGCCTTTAAGTACTTCATGTTTACCCACCTAGGTGCAATATGTATAATTCTGGGTATTGCAGCTACGTGGAAACTTACAGCAACATTTGATTTATATGCAGCAGAAATGGCTAGTGGTCTAGCAGCAGCTCCGGCTTCAACTCTTAAACTGATAGTAGCCCTATTTATGCTAGGGTTTGCGGTAAAGATGGCGCTATTCCCGTTGCACAACTGGTTACCAGATGCCCATGCAGAAGCCCCTACCCCAATCAGTGTTATTCTTTCAGGAGTAATGATCGAGTGTGGAACCTATGCAGTTGCTAGAATTCTCCTAACATTCTTTGGAACGATATTCGTTATATACACCACCGTGTTCATGACTATAGCTGTTATAACGATGATCTACGGAGGCGTATTAGCTCTAGCTCAAAAAGACCTCAAGAGACTATTTGCATGTTCAAGTATATCACAAATGGGCTACATGTTTCTGGGCTTAGCATCAGCTACAACATATGGAATAACTGGCTCAATGTTTCACATAGTAAACCACGCTATTTGCAAGGGTCTTCTCTTCATGGTTGCCGGAGTTCTAATGCATCAAATTGACCCAATAAAGGGTAGAGATATGGATAAGCTTGGAGGATTAGCTGGAAAAATGCCAGTAACAGCAACAATAACACTAATAGCTGGATTGTCAATAGCGGGAACTCCGCCTCTCAACGGTTTTGCCAGCGAGGTCTTAATATTTGCAGGTGCCTTTTCATCAGGGCACATTCTACTTGCAGCGCTAGCTGTAATATCCACCGTAATAACAGCTGGCTACATACTTTGGATGATAAGAAGAGTGTTCTTCGGCCCACCAAGAGAAGAGTTTGAAAACGTTAAAGATCCGCCTTTAACCATGTTAGCACCCATGGCTTTTCTGGCTTTCCTTGCAATACTATTAGGCTTCTACCCTGATCTTGTATTAAGAATATTAGTTCCAGCTGCTGAAGAAATAGAAAATTTGATCGGTGGTTAAAATGGCGCAGGAAGTATTGTTACCCCTATTAATACCATTTGTAGGCGCTATTGTGATCCCACTACTCAGTAT
>JAEOSG010000043.1 GCA_016840485.1 Candidatus Baldrarchaeota archaeon | reverse complement strand
ATAAGAGACAGATTTTTTCAGTACAGGTATTGTGTTTTCATCTGGTTTTAAAGCTTTAAAATATTCTGAGAAAAATGCATCTGCAGCTTCAACGATTATTTTGTCTTCTGGAAGTAAATCGTGTCCAAGGAGTTTTAGTGTCATTGAAAACCTATCGCAAAGATTAACTTCTTTTAATTCTTCATCTAAAAGTATTTTTAATGTTTCGCTTCTTAATTTAAAGTAAGCTGTCTTGAATTCTTGATACGTGATTTCCACTCCATTTTTGATTAAACTTTTGTAAGCAGATTTAAAAGCTGTTTCTTCCGCTTTTTTAGGATGTTTAAGGTGCGCTAATGTGCCTATAAAATCAAATAATGCTGCCTTTACCATGAAAACATTATTTAACCTCACGAGATATATGTTTTATGATTTAGTACCATGCAAGGAAATAGAGAGAATAAACGAAATAACTAGTGTTTATTTTGGATATCATTTGCATGTCAGTTAAATACGTAAGGAAAAACGATTTTATATTGTTATTTACTTTTTTTGTCGGTTCCGTGTTTAAACGATAGAAATTTATAGCCTAACATTTCATGTCTATATTACCATCTGGAAAATTGGGAATTTCATCAAAAAGAAGGTTGCTTTTGATGCTAAAATAGTGAATTATGTTAGAAATTTCATTTTGAAAAATAATGTTGCCGTCAAGATGGGAGGCGATAATTAAGATTGAAAATTCTTCTTGTAGCTCCTCCGGCAAGGTCTGCTATTAAAGAGGTTCTTGGAGTTACTTCTCCACCCCTAGGTTTAGCATATATAGCCTCAGTTTTAGAAAATAACGGAGAAGATGTGAAAATCATAGATTCATTAGCAGAAAACTGCACTCTCTATGATATAAAGAGAGAGATTGATAGCTGGGGGGCGGACATAGTAGGTGTGACATCGACCACTCCAACTTTTTATGACGCTTTAAAAGTGGCTAAAATCGCTAAAGAAAGTGGTGCAGTGACAGTGCTTGGAGGTCCTCACGTAACTTTTACTGCCAAGGAAACACTGTCAAACTATTCTTTCATTGACTACGTTGTACGGGGGGAAGGCGAATTTACGATGCTAGAACTCGTAAGAAGTATAAAGAAGGGGGAAGAGCCAAAATCTGTGTTAGGCTTGAGCTACAGGGCTAAAAGCGGCGTGATAAAGGAAAATCGTCCGAGACCTCCGCTAATGAACCTAGATGCACTTCCAATGCCAGCTTACCATCTTCTTCCAATGTCCAAGTATACTTTCCAAGGTTACAGATTTGCAACTATGGTTACAAGTCGTGGATGCCCCTTTAAATGCGTATTTTGCTCCTCTTCTAGAATATGTGGAAAAAGGTGGAGAGGGTACAGCGCTAAAAGAGTAGTAAATGAAATAGAGTTTTTAATGGATCGGTATAAGATTAAGTTCATTGAATTTCTCGACGATACTTTTACTTTTGATAAAAATAGGGTTAAAGAAATATGTAATGAAATGGCTAACAGAGGAATTGATGTAATGTGGACGTGCAGCAGTAGGGTGAATTTATTTAACCGCGAATTAGCTTTTAGAATTAAGGATGCAGGTTGTCAAGTTGTATATTTCGGTGTTGAAAGCGGGTCTCAGCGAATATTAAATCTTATGAAAAAGGGGATAACATTAGAACAGTCTGTTAAAGCCATCAGACTAGCTAAGGAAGTTGGAATTAATACAGTTGCCTCTTTCATTTTAGGTATGCCTGACGAAAGTGTAGAGGAAGCTAATGCAACCATCGAATTTGCGACCCGTCTTAATCCAGACTACGCTCAATTTACAATTTGCACACCATATCCAGGAACCGAACTATATAATTATGCAGTTAAACACAACTTACTTCTAACTCGTGACTGGTCTAAGTACGATGCATTAACGCCAGTTATGAAAACAAAGATAAGTGTCCGAAAATTACGTGAATTGCTGGCAAAAGCTTACTTTAAGTTTTACACGAGGTTATCGTACATTTTTGATAAAATTAGAAAAAGAGAGTTCGTAATATTTAGAAAAGGGCTTGGAGCTGTATGGAACTATATTAAAGCAGTTATTGGTGCGTAACGTCTCTCTCTGAGTCACATCAATAATTTCACTACTACTCAACGTGCCTTGAATACTTGTAGTGCTTCAGTTGCTATCGTAGATTTTGTGCGTTAAAAATATATTGCTCCATGTTTCTTATCAAAACGCTTAAGACTTTAAAGTGAAGAACTTTTAAGTAAGAAGGTTATAATCATGTATGTAATTCCTCCTTCCAAAACAACAAAAAAAGAATTAAAAAATATGTTCCAAAAGGTGTTACAGAATTTTGAAAAAGAAGGATTTAAATTAGTTAACGTTTCGCTTTTATGGATGCCATATTATACTGTTGAATGCTCTTATCAAGATAAATACGGCTTTACTGAGCACAGCGAAACTACGATGAATGCCATGCTTTACAGCGATGCTTTGGAAGGTAAAGATATCATTTTTCTTTTTAGGCCAAATTTCCTGCAGTACAAACCTAAGAAAAGAGAGAAAGTTCATCTTAACAACGTTCTGGGAAAATATAGAGAGGTAAAAGGACCAGCTACAAAAGTAGATTTTCAAAAGATTAGTCGTAAAGTGAGCGAGTTTATGGAAAATGTTAAAGATAGGCTTACAGATTTAAGGTCTAAGGTTAAATTTGAATACGAGTCAGGCATTACCAGGCTTTTTACCGGTTCAAGACATGCCCTTGAAAGGTTGTCTTCAAGGTTTTTACGAGAAGGACTCAAGGATATGGAAAAAGAAGTTGCTTACCTTAGTTCAATGGAAATTTTAACAAAGATATTTTTAAATTTAAGAAGCTTACCTCAAGACCTTGAAATGCGCAAAAAACAAGAATTTTACTTTCCATATCTAACAATGTACTTAGAAAGAAAAGAAAAGGAGCCACATGAAAAGTTTTGCTTCATAGGTCTGGTGAAGGTAGGAAGATTGCTAAAAAAGTTTAGAGAAGATACTCTACTAACGCGTATAACCGAAAAATATAATGAATTAAACCAATTAATGAAAAGCCTCGTAATCTACTGAGATAAAACCGATAAATCAACGAAAAACCTACTATTTTTCCATTTTATAACTCTCATTAAAACTGAAAACATACTTTACCTCACTTTAAGAAGTATTTACATGGAATCAGTTTCATGTAGCTTCATTTAGCGTTTTTTAATTTAGGCTTTTGGAATGTTATACCATTTTCAAAACATTGACTTTCTCTTGAAAGTTAAAGAGGACTGCGATTCAAAATTTCCAGATGTGGAAAATTTTGCTGCCATTGTCAAGATTAATTTAATAAAACGGTTCCGCCAAATATTTTATTGGTGTTAAAATTGGTAGAGGAGATTAAACCATCTGTTTTGTCAAAAGATGAAATTGAAAACATGTTGACGCAAATTTCGCCAGAAGAAGTGGAAAAAGCTAAGAAAATTAGTCTTACACCGTTGAAGGAAACTATACTTTATAAGGGTGAGCCAGGTGGAGCTATCATTATGGATATTGATGGAAACAAATACATCGATTGTACCGCTCAAGCCTGGACTCTTAACATCGGGTACTGTCAACCAGATGTCCTATATACTGTATTGACTCAAATGAAACGGCTTACACATGTAAGATACGGGTACCCCACAATTCCAAGACTGAAGCTTTTGTTGAAGCTTTCAGAAATAGCTCCAGGAAATTTGAAGAAGGTGTCTTTTAATAATGAAGGGGGAGGCATGGCAATAGAGGCTGCAATGAAACTAGCAATGGTAAACTCTAAGAAAATAGGTGGACATGTCTTTATAACGTTTTGGAGAGGCTACCATGGCGCAACCCTTGCTACAATACCAGCAAGTATGGTTTTAAGGGTTGTTGTAAGGTTTCCTGGCTTTGGACTCGATAGATTTGTTAAACTGCCCTACCCTTACTGTTATAGGTGTCCTTTTGGAGAGAAAGAGTACCCAGACTGTGGAATTCTTTGCGCATCTTTTGTTGAAAGAGCGTTAACCGAGGCAGTAAGCGCTCCAGTAATAGGTATGATAATAGAGCCGATGCAAGGGCCTGGAGGACAGGTTCCAGCGCCTCCCGAGTTTCTTAAGGAACTTAGAAGAATATGCAATGAATACAACATTTTCTTGATATTTGATGAAGCGCAGGTTGCATTTGGAAGATGTGGAAGAATGTTTGCAGCAGAATATTACAATGTTATTCCAGATATGATAGCTTTAACGAAAGCTTTGGGTGGAGGGTTCCCCATAGGAGCGACTCTTGCAAGAGAGGACCTAAAAGAGTTCACAGAGGGCGAGGAACACACAACTTTTGGAAGTAATCCTATAATGTTTGCAGCCGCTCTTGCAAGCATCGAGGTAATTCAGAGGTTAAATCTTCCAAAACGTGCCGAGGAAATGGGTAACTATATTATGGGAAGGTTACGGGAAATGCAGGAAACTTACGAGGTGATCGGGGATGTTAGAGGCGCAGGACTATTTATAGGGGTAGAACTAGTAAAAGACAGGAAAACAAAGGAGCCGTTAAACTTCTTGAAGGTGGATATGTTTCTAAAGGAGGCTTTTAAGAGAGGAGTTATTTTCGATGTTAGTATGCCAATAATATCGGAAAAAGGGCAAATAATTAGAAACGTGATTAAAATTAAGCCTCCACTCACAATAACGCGTGAACAAGTAGACAGAGCACTTGAAGTTTTCGAGGAATGCCTGAAAAAGGTTTCCAAATAGTGTAGGAGGGTGAAAGCAACGGTAACATTGCCTTCAAACTTTTTTAAGCCATATGTAAAGGAAACTAAGAGATACATGGAAGATGAAGTTAAAAAGTATGGTGCTCGCATCCTAAATATGGTATGGCAAAATAAAGACTTTATTCGCCTCATGGGAAATGAAAACCAATACGGTCCTTCACCTAAAGTTGTAGAAGCTATAAAAAATGCTGCTCAATGGGTTAACAGATATCCCAGCCCTATATATGTTGATCTTATTGAGAAGATAGCCGAATATGCGTCTGTAAAACCTGAAAACATACTTTTAGGTGCAGGTTCGCTTGAAATAATGGATGCAATTTTTAGAGCTTTTTTAGATCCTGGAGACAACGTTATATTATCAGCACCAACGTATAAGCCGTATGTTTTGAGAATAAAGATATGTGGCGGAGTTCCAAGACTAATTCCGATGAGAAAAAATGAAAACGGGTTTTCAAGGGACATGGGAAAAATTTTGCAAGCATTGGATTCTCAAACAAAAGCTATAGTTTTTTTGAATCCTAACAACCCGACTGGAATACCTTTAACCAAAGAGGAACTTGAAAAAGTTTTAGATAAACCAGTACTTATAGTGATAGATGAAGCTTACTACGAGTTCTGCGGGAAAACATTTGCGCCATTTGTAGAGGAAAACGAGAACGTCATAGTTATTAGAACTTTGTCGAAGGCTTTTGCTTTAGCTGGGTTAAGACTTGGATATGCTATTGCGAACCCCAGCCTTGTAGATTATGTTAGTCGTGTACAATTACCCTTTAGAGTCACGGAACTCACCGCACATGCAGCACTAGCTGCTTTAAACGATATGGAGTACGCGAAGGAAACCATAAAGAAAATAGTAGAAGAAAGAGAAATACTTTTCAGCGAGCTATCGAAAATTGATGGATTAAAGCCGTATCCATCGGCGGCAAACTTTATTCTTGTTAAAGTTACCCACGAAAAGTATTCTGCAGAAAAAATCTCCTCCTTACTTTTAGGTAAACGTATAATAGTTAGAGGATTCACCGGAGCACCTGGACTTGGAGACGGCGGCTATATACGTATAAGTGTTGGAACTCGTGAACAAAATGATAAACTTATTTCTGCTCTAAAATCTATTTTAGGTGGTGGATAATTTGTCTGAAGAATACATCTTAGTATTTGATATTGGAACTGGAAGTACAAAAGCCACTCTTATCACCGTTGATGGGAAAATAATTGCATCTACCACGTCGGAATATGGGTTAAGTCACCCATACCCAGGGTGGGCTGAACAAGACCCGGAAGATTGGTGGAAAGCAGTTGTCACGACTACAAGAAACATCCTTAAGCAAAGTAAAATTCCCCTGGAAAACATTGTAGGAATATCCTTTGATGCTCAAATGATTAATGTGATCCCGGTGGATAAGGAAGGAAAACCTCTTAGACCATCTATAATATGGATGGATACTAGAGCAGGGGAGGAATCAAAAGAACTCGAAGAAAAAGTATCTATAATTTTAATGGTTTCTGCAGGTCTTCTGCCCATGATATCGGCAAAAGACGTACCTCCACGTATTCTTTGGTTAAAGAAACATGAACCTCAGGTTTTTGGGAAAACCTATAAGTTTCTTGACTGCAAGGATTATCTAATCTATAAACTTACTGGAAAATATGTTACTGACTGGACTTGCGCTTTCCTTACTGGCATGTTACATGTACGTGACAAGGAGTGGTGTGAAGAGTTTCTCGAATATCTTGGTATAACTGTTGATCAATTACCAGAGCCTCTAAAAACAATAGATGTTGTAGGTACGCTAACTGATGATGCCGCTAAACTTCTAAATCTTCCTAAGGAAATTCCAGTAGTTTGTGGGGCGGGAGATTTACCCGCTACTGCATTAGGTTCCGGTGCAATAGGAAACGGTGAAGCCCATGTTTATATAGGGACTTCTTCGTGGATAGGAGTTCACTTGAAACCAGAAATGTATACCTTGGATCCTGACACTGGTATGGGGACGATTTTTTCAGGAAACCCCGAGAAACTCCTCCTTACAGGGGAAATGGAAAACTCCGGAAACTGTTACAGATGGTTTAGGGACGAACTTGGATATAAAGAGGTGGAAAAAGCTAAAAAAGCGGGTAAAGACCCATACTATGTTCTTGACCATGAAGCTTCAAAAATACCTCCTGGATCGGATAAACTAATATTTTTACCGTGGATGCTTGGAGAAAGAGCACCACTACAAGATCACACTGTTCGCGGAGGTTTCATAAACTTATCTCTCAGGCATACACGTGCACACATGGTTAGAGCTGTTCTCGAAGGCGTCGCGTACCATTTAAGATGGATTGTAGACTGCATAGAAAAGCTTGGATTTAAAATTGAGTGGTTAAATGCATGTGGCGGCGGCGCGCAAAGCCCTGTTTGGATGCAAATTCTTGCCGATATTATTGGGAAGGAAATACGTCGAGTACATGCGCCACTTGATGCCCCCTCACTTGGAACCGCAATGATTGTCGGAGTTGGATTAAAACTTTATAAGGATTTTGAAACAGCCGCTAAAAAACTAATTAAAGTAAAAGAAGTGTTTGTTCCAAATGAAAATAACAAGGAGGTGTATGAGAAGCTTTACGGTTGTTTTAAGAAAATTTACGTTAGACTTGAAGATGTATTTTATGAATTAAATGAAAAGGAGGGTGAAATATGAGTAAAGATGTAAAAGTTGAGAAAAAAGACAAATATGAATATTTGGATACCCCAGAAGCATTGCCAGAGGGAATAGATTCAGACGAATTTATCATAGCAACCTACTACGTGTCACTACCATTCGGTATCGACATAATAAAGATATCTCAGATGGCAGCAATAGAGCAAAGCACTGGCACTTGGGTTCCAGTCCCTGGGGAAACTCCAGAGGTACGAAGGAGACACGTTGCAAGAGTAATTGCTATTTATGAGATCCCACAATATGAGTGGCATGTTCCCAGCGATGTAAAGTGGAGACAGTACATTATTCAGGTAGCGTTTCCAATTATCAATCTGTGTGGATTTCAAATCCCGATGCTACTTTCTACTGTTGCAGGAAATATTCTTAGCGGAGGAAAAATTAAACTCTTAGACTTATGGTTCCCAAAAAGCTATCTTAAAGGATTCAGGGGCCCGAAGTTCGGGATAGAAGGTGTAAGGAAACATCTTGGGGTCAAAGAAAGACCTTTGCTCAACAATATGATAAAGCCATGTACAGGTTATCCGCCAGAAGTGGGAGCACGACTCTTTTATGAAGCCGCACTTGGAGGAGTAGACATCGTAAAAGATGATGAGCTTTTAGCAAACGCAGATTTTAACAAGGTTGAGGATCGTGTAGTGAAATATATGGAACTGGCAGATAAAGCGTATGAGGAAACTGGAGAAAAAACAATGTATACACCTAACGTTACGGATACTCCGCAAAAAACATTGGAACTTGCGGAAAAAGTTATTGAACTCGGCGGTAATGGTCTTATGATAAACTATTTAACCGCTGGGTTTGAAGTTATGAGAGCATTGGCTGAAGACCCCAGCATAAAGGTACCAATCCTTGCACATATGGACTTTGCTGGAGCTCTCTACGAGGACCCATATTCTGGTCTGTCTTCAACGCTAGTAATGGCAAAGCTTCCAAGGCTTACTGGAGCAGATATTTTAGTTTATCCAGCACCTTATGGTAAAGCCCCTTTCTTAAAAGAAAGGTACATTATGATTGGTAAAATGCTTAGATATCCGTTCCAGCATATAAAACCGACATTTCCAATGCCTAGTGGAGGAATAATACCGAATATCGTTCCAAAGATAGTTGAAGATTTTGGAAATGATGTAGTAATTGCAGCTGGTGGTGCAATCCACGCACATCCGATGGGACCTGTTGCAGGTGGAAAAGCGTTTAGACAAGCTATTGAGGCAGCAATGAAAGGTATACCATTGAAAGAATATGCTAAGGAACATGAAGAGCTAAGAGTAGCATTGGAAGCCTGGAGGTCTTCAAAGCTTCTGCCAATCTAAACTTTCATTCTTTATTTTTGTTCCAGAAATAAAGAAATAACTTCCTTGCCCATTCAACAAATTCTGGGCTTTCGCTGTAAAAAGTTGTTCCATAATCCATTCTTCCATCTAGGAATGGTAGATTAAATTCAGCAGAGCTATTATCCACTAAAAGAACAAGGGGTATATTATCTAAATATTTGACCTTCACGTTTTGAGAAACAGTTTGAGGTAGAGTTGATAATATTTGTTCAATTTTTTCTTTTAAGTTCTTTGGGAACATTAACCGAATCTCTAATCCACGTTCTGCGCATTTTTTAAATGGCTCAATAAACGCAGATAAAATTCGAGGACTTATAACCCATGAAAACTTTTCTGCCTTTTCTAGCCTTTGCATTGTGAGATTAAATCCTTCAATGGTTCCTTTTACTATGGAGACATCTTTCATCTTTGAAAAATCGATTAGGAAGTGTAAAGGAATCACAGAGATATCATGTTCAAGCAATAAATCTCGATAACTCAGAGAAAAGTTAAGAAGCGTAATTATAGGATTTAAAATGTAGCCAATTGATGTAGGCGAATAGGTGTTATCTGGATGCTTTAAAATTATCCCAAAGGATAGAAGCTTTTTTAAGTGACGAGAAACTTCTGAAAACGACAAGTTTGTATGTTTTACTATTTGTGAAGGCCGCTTTATCCCTTTGTAAATTGCTGAAAAAACCTTGAGCCTATTAGGGTTACTTAAAATAAGCATTAAATCGCAAACATTAGAAATAACTTCGTCCATACATTTCACCGATACTCAATAAGTTACCCCTCGGCAAAACGCAAACTAGTATTTTAATTTTGCTTACCATGTTTATTAACTTTACCAAGAAGCCAATATTAACCAACACTCTGCTAGTAAAGTAAATTGCTGTTAGCTGCTCCTTCCGATGTAAGCTATTTTAAAACGGTCTGAGAGTATGTTATAAGAAACTAGAAAAGTATTAATAAAGCCGCATATACTATTTATTTTTACATAAGTTTTATGTGAGGGAAGGAGATGTTATCTCCAAAGGAGAGAGAAAAGCAGGCAAAACAAGCAAGAGCATTAATAATTTTCTCAGGCATTCTCCTAGCTCTTGGAGGAATAATAGACATCATTACTTTTGTGAATTGGACTAGAATAGGGTTAGCATACGTTGTTTTGATTTTTAGTGTTGCAGTGCTGCTTGGCGGCTTAGCTGTAATTGCTGGAGGATACGGGCTACCAAAAGGAAAACTTTTTGACGGAATTTCATTTGGTTACTCTCTCAGTCTTCTCGGATTCATTGGCACAGCATTTTCCGTTGCTTTATTTCATGCTGTTAACATCGGTTTATTTCATCCCGCCAGGATCTATATACCCTTCTATGCTTCATTGTCCTTGGAGTTTCTAGGACTACTATTTGGTCTCTACATATTCCTATCAGTGTCAGCTAATCTGCTCAAGACGTTCCTATTTCCAACATTGCCAAAATAATTAAAACGCTTCTCTCCATTTTTTAATTTAATATCTCCGAAAAGAATATTCTATGGTTTTATATCGCTGACACAGTTAGCCATTGGGTAATTACATCTTTAAAAGACGGGGTCAATGTGTTTTAAGTAAATCAGATTACATATTTCACCCTTTCACGTAGAAACGGTTTTCCCAAAAGCAGTAGGAAGACTTATAAGGTTTATATTCATATATTATTTGCTACCTGGAACTGAATAGCCTACTGGGTTGGATGATCTCGAAACGGCAACGGAGTAGAGGTTTTGAATTCTCGGTAACTGTTTGGAACTGGGTAGCGCTACCGGGTTGCGACAGTCCTGAAACGGCAACGGAGTAAGGACTTGAATTCCCGGTAGTTTTAATTTTCATTTTATTAAAGCCGATTTAAAGTTAGGTGAATCAAGCTTTTAGATCGTTTAGTAATTGTTTTAAACTGTCGAGGAAATCTTTAACTTTCATGATCATGGTTTCTTTTTCTTTTCCTCTTTTTATAGCTTCTACGACGGGGTCTGCTTTGCTAATGAGTAGCTCATTTAATTGATTGTATACATGTTCTAGTTCTTTCTCCGGTAAGATTTTTGCATGAATATCTCTTAAAATTGAGTATGCTGAAATAAATCCTCTTATGGCTGGTTCACGTATGCTGGAATCTAAGAAAAGTCCTGGAGATGGACCTATGAGGTGGAAAAGTCGTGCTAGTATATGGGCTTTTGCGGATCTTTTTCTCGAGTTTCTGATTCCTTCTTCCAAAACTTTTATGGCACTTTCTAGAGTAGTTATGACATCTTTCTTATTAATTCCCCATCCCTCCAAGTATTTCAAGTCGTTAGAATGTTATGTATAATCAAAGGGTTCCTTTAACTGTTGTATTAACAGTTTGTTTATTTTATTAATATTTTGAGGCCAATAATATTGAGATAAAAGTTAAACGCTAAATAGTTGAGAACCTGTATTTTCAAATTTGAGTAAAATGGAATAGAGTCATTTAAGTAAGTTATTTAATGGCCCTTTTAAACGCCAGTCTTCAAAACCATACGCTAAGCGAAAGTTTCGTATAATATCTATCAAATTTTCTCCCAAAACTTTTATTTTATTTAAATCACAAGTTCCAAGGCCCTTTTTGCTCATTAATTGTAGGTATTCTGGTTTTTTAGGGTCTATACCCATGACTATGCAACTTATTGTATCTGTCGCAACTATATCTAGACCAGCGATGATTATATTCATCTTTACTGGATCTCCTGAGATTTCATTGCCTTCTGAACCTATAATGCCGTCTACGATATTTATACACGATCTAACGATGCTTGCTAAATCTGCAAGTTTTTTGTGAATGTTTATGTGCATTATTCCTTTTGGCCAAATGCATCCCATTAAGTTCTTTGCACATAAAGTTACTCCTGCAATATGGTGAATTTTAAGTTTAGGAACATTTATAATGCAATCTGCTTCCAAAACTGTCTTAGCAATATTTACCTCTCTCAAATCATATGGATCGGGAATTTTAACTTTAACAAACTTATCTTTGTTTAAATAACAAGTTTAACGCCATATTTCTCAGCTGTTTTGGTTAAACCCGTAATTTTAAAGGCTCTATCGGCAGTATCTGTTGAAAGCCCACCTTCAGCAATAATGATGTCATCTACACCCAGATTTTTCAACCATATAATTAGCGCTTTAATGATCCTGGGATCTGTGACGTGAACATAGTCAGGTCCTTCTGCAATAATATAATTCGGTTTAATAAGAATTTTTTCACTTCTACTTATGGCTTTCTCGGCATCTATCAGTTTTAATGCTTTTTCAACGTCATTAAATAGATTTAAACACTTGACAACTGAAACTTTCGCGAAATTATTCATTTTAACTCACTATTTACTAAAAGAAGCGCTGTACAATTTATTTGTTATGAAATTATCTGACTTATCGATAGTGAAGTCAAACTTAGATATTGAACTGTGGTAAGCTAAAAGTATCAAAACATAATGTTTAAGGGAATTATAAAAGAATTTGTTATAAGACTAGAAATTTAGACTATTGGTGTTAGTTTTACTTCGTATTTTCCTTCTTCAACATGTATATTTGGATGCAGGTTTGGCGTGTATGGTATAACTCCGTAAGTTAAAACTGTTCCCTCATGAGCATCGATGACAAAATGCATGTCTGCAAGGTGATTTAAGACGTCAATTATTCTCCTTTGACCGTACTTTACTAAGCACATTAAAACATCGCCAGCTTGTTTCGCGTCGATAACCAAGGTGCCAATTATCGATGAAAGTTCTTCTTCACCATATATTTGCTGCATTGTATCCAACCCTAAAACTATTAGGGCCGGCTTTCCTTCATTTCTGATTTCAGAAACTGTTAACTTAATTTTTTCGTAGTCATCAATGATGCTTTCGCCCATTAAATTCAAGATACATGGATCACATGTTCCTCCTTCGTCGTAGACAACTTTCTTTGTGAATCTGATAATCTTAACTAGTTTGTTAAATTTCTCCATTGATATCGATGGGACAAGTTTAGTTAACATGCTTTTGAAGGCTTCTGCAGGTATACCTGCGGGAGGAACAATGAACACAGATTTTTCGTTTAGGATATGATTTATGATCGTGGGTAGGTAGAGGTAATCGTATCTGTCACCTACTTCTTTACGTATTTCAACTAGGTTTAATGTTCCGTTCCAATAGCCTCCATCTAATATCTTGTCGAGATATTTTATTCCGGTAGATATGAAGTTCTCGCCGCTTTTAATGTAATTAAATGCCCTTGACTCTAAGTTGACAACGTAATCGTAAAAGGAACGAACTTGGAAGTGTAATGTTCTGAATTCTCCGTTTATCAGAGTGAATATTGGAGTTGGGTTTTCTATTTCAATTCCTCTGATTTTGACAAGTTGTAGATATCTTATGAGCCTTTCTCTTTTTGATTTCCCTAGTACAACTATTCCATCTACCATGTAGTCAACGGGCGTTATATCAACTTTCTCCGATACAAAGACTAGGTTTCCTTTGATATCTCTAGATACCTCAAACAGCGCCTCTTCAAGAGAAAAACTTTCATACCTGATGTTAAGATTTGATTTTAGGGCTTCAAGACTGTCAATAACTATTAATGCGGGTTTCTCGGCGCTTTTTGCGAATGCGTAAAGTTGCTGTAGAAATGCTGGTTTATCAGAGAACTTAAATACAGTTGCAAGATCTTCCGGTGGAGAAACGGCAGTACTAGCGACAGCATC
This sequence comes from Candidatus Baldrarchaeota archaeon, assembly GCA_016840485.1. Classification (GTDB taxonomy): domain Archaea; phylum Asgardarchaeota; class Baldrarchaeia; order Baldrarchaeales; family DXJG01; genus DXJG01. The sequence goes on along the minus strand of JAEOSG010000043.1, from coordinate 6,122 downwards.
AAGAATATTTTTTGAGGATAAAAAGTCTCTGATGAATGGGTAATCTGTATAAAGTTCTTCCGGGGTAACTCTTGTAGTTATGTAAAATGGTGTGCATTCATCTTTCAATGATTTACATAAAGTTAAAACGAAAAGGGTTTTTCCAGTTCCAGGTTCACCTTTAACTAAAAGCCTAAAACCTCTTGTTTTTCTAAAAGAAGCTAATATTTCCTTAGGAATATGACCATGAATAGACATAAATATTCCCCTCCGAAAATGCGATCATTAAGAGTGGCATTTTTAGTAGTTTGAGAACTGTTTCGATTTTTAAATCTTTTGCTTCTTTATTTGTCGTTTCAAGCTACAGGAAAGGTTCCTTTGAATTTTCTAACATAAATTTCTAAGAACTTCAAAAAACAATTAATAGTTTTGGAGATTAATAGTAAAAACTTCAAAACAATGCTTTTGCATTTTCCCAATATTTACTGATGACTAAAATTTTCTGGGTTTATATACTGTAGATAAATTTGTAATTAAAGTGTTTTTAGATCTTCACGATTTTTCTTTTTCATCCATCTGTTGTAGTTCTTATTGTTATCAAAATGTAATTATGCCAAGCATTTTCTAAAGCATACACGAAACATAGGTTGTGTGGAATTATTTTGAGAACAAGAGAGCCGAGAATTTAACAAAAGGTTTATACAGTGGTTAGTAATACTTTTCGAGAAGAAAGTATTACGAGGTGACGAGGGTGCATATTAAAACTACTGGGTAAAATATTAGTTAAAAGAATGAAAGATTAACGGTAGACACGTAGTTTTCGGTTGTTGCTGCTATTTTTGTTGATTTGAAAAATATCTTTATAAATATGTTTATCATAAATATATTTATGATAAACATATTTATGGTGAATATCTTATGATATTTGATAGAGAATTGGAGTTAAAAGTTTTACAGGATGCTGTAACGTCGGGTAGAGCTGAACTTATTGTGGTTTATGGTCGGCGGAGAATTGGGAAAACCACAGTTATTCGCGAGTTTTTATCTAAGGTAAATGGTATTTATCTTTTTACACCGAGAGGGAGTATTAAAGATATTCTTAGTGTGTTTTCTGAAGATGTGAGGGAACAAACGGGTGAATTTGTTGCATTTTCAGATTGGCAGAGTTTTTTGCAGTATATTAAAATGAAATCCAAGTCTAGGTTTATAGTTGCAATAGATGAGTTTCAACGAATAAGTGAAGCATATCCGCCTGCTATGACTCTTCTCCAACACTACTGGGACTCATATTTATCAAATTCAAAGATAATTCTCATATTGGTTGGCTCTGTTGTAGGGATGATTGAAAAAATCGCTTTGCTTGGTGATTCCCCTTTATTTGGAAGGAAAACAAGAGAACTAAAAATAGATGTAATTCCTTATCTTATAACTAGAAGATTTTGGAGGAAATATTCTGAAGAGGAAAAAATTGAGGCTTATGGTTTTTTTGGAGGGACGCCAGGCTACTTTACGTTAGTTGACGATAGCGCAACACCTTTAGAAAATGTTGAAAACCTAATTCTTGCTCCTGGTGCTAGACTGTCAAATGAACCTGAATATTTATTAACCGAAGAAACAAGAACACCTTCGACATACATGTCCATACTTTTTCAAATATCTCAAGGCAAAAGAGGACTACCTTTATCAAAAATAAAAACTCGAAGAGGAACACCAACTGTATACCTTAGAACATTAAATAAGATGGGTATAATTGACAGACTAGAATCACTGGCTCAAGGAAATAGAATATACATAATGGCAGATGAATTCTTTAGATTTTGGTTTAAGTTTATCTATCCACGCCAGTCTCTACTGGAAGCAAAAAAAGGACATCTCATCAAATCTAAAATTAGAGATGAGAAAAGTGATTATTTATCTTTCACTTTTGAAAAAATCCTAAGAGAATTGGTAATTTTCTCGTCCAACAGAGAACTAAAAGGTGTAAAAATACCGATAGTAGAAAAAATCGGCTCATATTGGTGGCGTGAAATAGAAGTAGATGTATGCGCCACAGCTAAAGACACCGTAGTAGTCGGCGAAGCCAAGTGGAAATCGAAAACAATAGGAAAAAGCGACGTTGAAACATTAATTAAAAAAATGCATCACGTAAAAGAAAAATTAAAAAAGAACCATGCCATAGGCATTATCGTTACAAAAGGGGGGATAACAAAGGAAGCAAGAAACATGGAAGGAAATAACATCATACTTTTTGACTTAAACGAACTAAGAAGTACACTAGACAACATTTACAGCAACAATTACAAAGCCTAGAGTAGTTTTTGGTTTCTATCTTAATGAAGTTATTTTGTTCCCCTAGCTTTGGCTACTCTGTTTGCTATTAGTGCCGCAACTGCTCCTGCCGCTACCCCACCATCAATATTGACAACCGCTAATCCAAGGGAGCATGCTTGAAGCATAGCTGTCAATGCGCTAATTCCCTTCTCTCCTAGACCATAACCAATTGATGTTGGAACGCCTATTACTGGAATGTCAACCATGCCCGCAACCACGGATGGTAGTGCTCCTTCTCTTCCAGCTACAACTATTAGTACGTCAATATCTTTTTCGATCATTTTCTTTAAGGATGGAAACAGTCTATGAATTCCAGCCACGCCGACATCGTAAGCGGTGAATACTTTGCATCCCATTTCTTCAGCTATTATTCTAGCTTCTTCGGCGACTGGAATATCTGAGGTACCAGCTGTAATTATGCCGATCTTCCCTCCAGTTTTTTCAACTGTAAATTCCTTTTTCTTAATTACAATCATTTTTGCTTTTTTATTTATTTGTATATTTGCATTGTTTGGCACTATTTTCTTAATGGCCTCTACATGTTTGTTTTCTATTCGGCTAATGATAGCTCGTCCATTTCTTTCTAAAACTTTCATAACTATTTTTGCAAGATCTTCTGGATCTTTCCCTTCAGCCAATATTATCTCTGGAACCCCTGTCCTCACATGTCTCTTTACGTCTAGTTTAGCTATTGCTTCAATTTCCTCTATGGTAACGATTTTTAAGAGTTTTTCTGCTTCTTCTATTGAGATTTCTCCTTTCACAAGTCGCTCTAAAATTTCCCTTATCAATTAATCATCACCTATCTTGGTTTCTAATTTACTTATAATTGATTCAGAGGAATCTATTGAAGACTCGTCTATTAGGGTGATAGGCGTTTAATACTTTTACGTGATCCAGAGTCTTTTAACATGTGTTTTGTCGAAGTCTTCGTCTTCACTGACTATTGTAGTTATTCCTGTTTTGTCCATTACAGTAAGGTGTATTGCTTCAGAAGGTTTGAGGTTATACTTTTGATATATTCTTTCATAAGTTCGTAGTCTCTCCTCTATAGGTACTATACTTGTGAAGGGTTAAAATATCCTCCTCTATGAAGCTTAAAGTGGTTTCATAATCTATTTATATTTCTTTTTGAAATGTACAAAGCTTCGTCTAGAACTAATAGATCGATATATAATTCTTCGCTAAGAATTTTAGTAGGCCATCTAGTTTCTTTGTTTCTTCCTTGTCTGTCAAGACGTTTAGATATATAATGAGACGCGCATCTATGAAAAATTTCATCGTCATTCAAACTTCATTTCTAAGTAGATCCCCCTAAGGTCGCCAAGTTTAGCTCTTACACCCATAGACTTTATTTTTCTCCTATGTTCTTCCAATTTCTTAAATAACTCTTGAATGGAAAGGTCTTTCGCTCAAAATTACTCCATCTCCCCAACTTAACTATAACATAGCCACCTGGAACTATACCATATCGCCCCGTATAATCTCGGGTATTATGATTTCCATCCGGAAAGCCTCCTTCCTTGAAGGAAGCAGTGAAGAGAGACGCGATTTTCTCATTATTCATATTCTCATTTACAGGTGCTACTGGAACAATTATGCTCGCCCTAAACTTAACCCCCTTAAAACTACTTGCCAAATTTTCTACGCGGCAATAACCGTCGCCCTAATTTTCCTACCAATACTTATACTAGGCAACTACGGCTATCAACTTTCACTTAAAAAGTTTGGAGAACCATTTAAAGAAGAGGAAATCAATAGCGAAGAAACCTAAACATTACCGCACTATGGGGAGAAGTAATCATTGGTAGTTTATCATTCAAACTTATTTTATTTGATAAAGGTTAAGGAGTGAGGTTTGTGTTTAAATTGAAGCCAAGTTTCGCTTTCATTACACTTACTGTACCTATCTAATTAGTTACTCAATTAACCATAGCATATAACTCTTTTTCATTAACTGTAAATTGAAGTTTAACGGCACAATTGGAAACCTTATCGGCACACAAACATAATAAAGAAGATTAGATTTGAGGAGGAATAGTCAAGAGCAAGTAAAGTGACCCCGGTAAGGGCGGGGGCAAAGCACGCAGAATGCCTAGGCCCATCCATTTTAAACTTTTATCCCCTACCTTTATTTTCTCTCTTGCTATGTATTTGCTTAATAATTCCGGCTATTAAATTTATTCTTGGAACTCTTTTCATATAATCCCTGTACGCATCACCAAACTTTTCTATGTTTCTCTTTTCTTCTTCTATCATGGCAAAAAACAGTAGAACAATTAAGATTGCGCCAACAATCAAGCTAATCCAGTGTTGTGAAATAATAATTAGCGCAAAAATTATCAAAATATGGCCCAAGAATTCAGGATGGCGAACAAAAGCATACATTCCACTTTCAACAAGAGATTCTCTGCCAATACTCTCTTCTACATGCCCTTTCCTTCGTGATCTACTTGACCACAATAAAAAAATAATTCCAGTTGCCAAGATCATCCATCCTGCATAAAGTAATATCGCTAAATTAGCAGAATTATAAAGAAAAATGGTAGATATTATCAATACTCCATATAAACCAATGTATGCTATGTGACCAATTAAGTGGCCAATACTTTTCTTACACATAATTTCCATTCCCCCTAAATTTTTAAATTTGCGGCTTACGCGCTGGATTGTCATGCATCAGAGATATTATCCTGAAAGCAAAATTCGAGTGATGATGTCTTTCTTTAATGTTATTGCTCATTTTCTCTACTTCCTTTCCTTCTCGTCTACAACCCCTCAGCAAACCAATCGATTTTCCTTGCATTCATAAATTTACGTTTAGGCCAACTGATGAAGGTAACCTGCTTCTCAGCGAGCCTCCTTAATTCTTTCCTGCCTTTCTCGGTCAGTCTGAGTTTGCCTTGCACCAATTCTACCAGATGGTCTTTCTCCAATTTGGCATAAATAGTTTCATAGTCCTTATCCTCCAGCCTCACTGGGAAATGTCTCCCAAAACCCTTTTTAACACGTTCAAGATTCTCTTGTTTTGTCATCTCTTTTAGGCTTAAAAACCAAAGAGACACAAATGCTCCCCTATCTGGTAAAACTTTGAGATGGCTTTCAAGAAACTTAGAGAACTTTTCTATTTTAAGATCCTTGCCTTGCGTAATCCCATACGATTCCTTAATAAGTTCATAGCCACCTAAAAGTATGAAAAAGGAAACGGTTGTTCCAGCAACGGCATCAAGCACAAAGAATCCTAAGGTTGCTCCGAGTAAACCGATTAAAACAGCTATTGATGCCCAAATATCCGTTTTTGTATGATAAGCATCAGCTATTAGTGATATGCTCCTTGCCCGTCCACCAACATAAAACTTATAGTATGAGAAATAAGCATTGACAGCAATATTGACCACAATTGTGACCAAAGCCAAAACCTGGAAATGTATCTCAGCAGGCTTAAATATCTTTGTTATCGATTCAAAGGCAATAAAGGCACCAATGCCACAGAGCATAATTCCCCCAAGAAAGGCAGCTTGCGCCTCTCTATTGACCCTTATGCCAACCCATGTTATCGTTGAGGCGATTATATCGATAGCAGTGTGCACTGCATCCGCAATAAGGCCAATACTGCCGGAAAGGAAGCCGATAATAAATTCCAAGGTGGATAGCCCTACATTTCCACATAGAGAATATTTTGCACACGTCTCTTTTGAGAGATACTTCATTCTGTGCTGCTCGATATCTCTTTCCTTTTTACCTAAAGCGTCTAAACCTTTTTCAGTTATCTCGTATTTATCTGAATATTTTATCAAACCTTCATCTGCCAA
>JAEOSG010000149.1 GCA_016840485.1 Candidatus Baldrarchaeota archaeon | reverse complement strand
GCTTATAGAGACCCCCTCTTAAATCTGATTAAAGAAATATTACTCAGTTAAGGAGAGGTGTAAAGTTTGGAAGAAAAATTAAAAATGTTTGAAAGAGCCTTAAAAGACCTAATAGAATCTATGAAAGAAAAAGAAGAAGTTCCGGCGGAAATATTAGAAAGAATCGATAGAGTGGAAAGAAAAGTGGATTTATTGATACGTATATTAACTGAATGGTTGCCAGCTAAATTCTTAGAGGAAATGAAAAACTTAGGCATAACATCAGCAAGTGCTCCAACTCCCCCAACTCCTCCAGCTCCCACGACTCCACCAAAACCAGTTACAAAAACTCCAGCTCCAGCAACTGTTGAACCAACCCCGCCCTTGGAAACAGCTATGCCAAAACCTGTGGATATGTTAAGTGAGGAAATAGAACTACTTAAGGAAGAACTGTCAACCATAGAAAGGCAAATCGCTGATTTAGAATTTCAAAAAGATAGTGGATTTATAACCGCCGCAGAATACGAGAAAAAGAAAAGAGAGTTAGAAGCTAAAAAGAGAGAAATAGAGTCACGAATAAAAGGAAAATGAAAATATTTGTGTACAGCACATAATTAGAAGATACATAAAAGTTTTATGATTTAGTTTCAAATTAGAATTGAGGAGTTAGTTATGAAGAAAAGAGAAAAGACTACTCTAATGTTAATGTTATTTATCATGCTAATAGGTATTATATCATCCTCAGGTATGTTTAAAACGGATGTAAGCGAAGCACTACCCACAAACAATTATGAAACACTTAACTCACTTAAAAGCTCAAATTTGAAAGCACCCGAATACGATCCTCGATGGTGGAATTTAACATATCGTTATCGAATACCAATAGAAGTATCTGAGCCCGGAGTTTTGAGCCGAGTATATGAACCTGTGAAAGTAACTTTAGTATTTAATCCCGCTGCCCACGTAAATAGTATAAGATTACTATACTATAACGAAACTAGCAATAGCTGGTCAGACCCTTTGCCCGTGCAGGTGGTACCCATAGAGAAAAATGGGGATTATATAACAAGTGCGACAATCACATTTTATGCAAATGTCTCAATAAACGAAATAAAAAGATACTATATTTATTATACAGATCAACCTGTTGAAAAATTAACTTTTCCAACGGATCTAAAAGTGAGTACTTTACGAATAGAAAATTCATACTTCTCCTGGTGGCTAAAACCTCCTAATCCTAAAATACTTAGATATCCAAACACTACAGGGGCAGATTGGAACACCATTGATAATGGATGGATAGGATACCCATCATGGGATGGAACAACAATTACGTGGAATGGCGCAGAATTAAACTCATCTGATGTTGAGCTTTTATATAGTGATGTTCTTGAAGAAGAGGGAATAGGACCTATCTATGCTAAAGTTGTGTATAAATACCGTGTTCTAGTTGAAAAAAGAAAAATATTTGGATGGTTATGGGAATACTATTACAACAACTATACCATTACATTTACCATTTATGCTCAAAAGCCGCTTGTGAAAGTTGACTTTCAAATTAATGATTCGGATAACGGAATTTATAGGGGGGTTTGGGGTACCGTAATGGATGTTGACGGTGATAGAGATGATGATAAATATGCTTTCTTTACGGATCCTTTGACCACTGGTAATGTTACTCCTACCGGAGAATATTACAAGACCGAAGATGATTTAGAGGATTATAATGGATGGACTTGGGCTGCTTTGTACGAGCCTGGACGTTATGGTGTTGGTGTTATAGTTCATAAAAATTATACATCAGAATATCATCCGTTATACGTTACTAGAGATGTCAGTGATGTCAGTGGGCTTGTTAACAATTACACATTTATTTTTGCCTGTATTGATGGATACAATGGAACATATTACTATCGTTTCTTCGACGTACGTCCATCCAGCAACGCATGGGATCCTGTTAGCGAAACCACTAAAGCCATCGCTTATCCTCTTTCCGTAACTGCGTATTCTAAACAGGAAGCATATTATTTTCTGGAGGTCACCGTTACGGATATGCTTTCGAGGAGTGTAGAAAACGCCAGTGTATTCATTTATGATTCAGACGCAAATAAAATCTTACCCTATAAGAATGTAACTTCCTCTCTAGGTAAAGCTACTCTTAAGTTTTATTACAATAAGACATTCACCGCGATAGTTAAGGTAAATTATACTGAACGTACTGGTGATGACAAAATTTTCATTGAAAAGAACGTAACCGTTAGCTTGGACCTTACTAAGGTACGTGAACTTGTTAATGTACTGGTAACATTGGACTTGGTTGATCTTTATGTATATGTTGAGAATTTAGATGGAAAAAGAATTTCTGGTGCAAACGTTATCATATCAAACTCTAGCTTTGGCTATGAGCTTTCAGAACTTACAGACACTCAAGGAGTTGCATATTTCTACAGAATTTTAGGACATACGGAATGGTTAATTAACGTTACCTACGTAACTAGTGAATTGAAATTTATTGTGAAGAATGACACAGAAATGGTATCAATAGGTGAAGAAGGGAATCAGAGCATCACTATCATACTTCAAATGAGCGATTTACAGATTACTGCTGTTGATATGCTTAATAAAATCGTAAGCGAATATACTGTTTTCCTATATCAGGGTTTCGATCCCTTAAATAATGAAATAACACGGAAGGATGCTGTTAATGGTAAAGTTGTTTTCAAAGATTTGCCTGTCGGGAACTTTACTTTAACATTTAAGTACTCGACAAAAACCGAATATGGGGAGATTTCGTATGGAGAGTTTGCATCTACAGTAATAAATGTATTATACCCGTCTAACAGAAACATTGTTGTTACTTTGCCTCTAGCTAATATCTACATTACTCTTGTTGATGTTAATGATGTAGGTATACCGAACGTTACATTGTATATCTCGTATGAACTTATTACTTTCCGTGGAGTTTCTAATAAGTCTGGTGAGATTAGTTTTTCGAGAATATTATTCAATGTCGCTTGGAATATTCATGGATCTTTTGAGCCATTTGGGGGTAAGGTGGAGCCGATTTCCATAGATTTAGACGTTCTTTTAGACTCGCCAGAAAAAAATGTTACTATTCGTTTGCCTATTACTGACATGGTTATTCACGTGTTAACGGAAGAACAATGTAGTATGGAAGAATATTGGAAGTACGGTGTTGGTGGCGCTGTAGTTTATGCCAACATTACAGGTGAAATGGTTCTAATAACTAATGCCACCGATCCTGATGGTTACGCTGTTGCGAAGTTTGTTCCAATCGGTCGATATAATGTAACTGTATATTTCCTAGAGCAAAGTTGGTCTCGCATTTTTGATGTTTATAATAATTCTGCTTTGCATTTTGTTTTACCCTTTAAGTATGCTCAAATTACAACAAGGCTGAGTACAATCTTTCCATCGTCTCCGTACATCAATGTGATTTGGACTGAAAATATTACTGTTGAGCTTACGTTTTATGTTGTTGAAACAAATACTTTCATAGCTTATGGTTGGGTTAACTGGTCTCTTGCAGATTTACAAGGCAATACTGTGCTTTCAGGTTTTGGTTCATACGATGAGGAACATGGAATTTATATTGTTTCCTTTAATTCAAGCGAGGTGCTTGCTGGACATTATACTTTGAAAATTTACAGTGGTAAAGCAACTTATCCACCACCGTCTACTGAAGTTGTTATAGTAGTGGAAATCTCGAGGGTACCAACGAAACTTATTTTGGAGAAGGAGAGAATTAGAGTTCCTGTTGGCTCGGAGTACGTAACTGTTCGCGTATTTTACAAAGACATCTTTCACAATACTAGTATTGTGAATGCGAGCGTCATGTTAATGCTGGAAAATCAGAGTTTTCAGATGATTCCAGATGAGGAAAATCCTGGATGGTATGTATATAATCTCCCAGTTAGTAATTTAAGTATGGGTGTTTATGAACTAAAAGTTTATGCGGAAAAAACTAATTATGAACCAGTTGAACGAACCATAAGCTTACAAATTACTGAGAAAGTAATTATGATAGGGCCAGTTCCCGTTCCGAGAACTATATTCTTTGCCTCCATTATTGGAATCGGGATACCAGTTGCTGGTATAGCTGGATTTTCTGTCTACCGTTACTTTAGAGTTCCAAAGATATTAAGAACCTTGAATAAAATTATTAGTAAAGTTGAAAAAGGTGAAAGAATTCCACTGGATGCTGTCGCTAGTGTTAGGAGCAGAAAAGATATCGTTAGTGAAAGGGTTAATAAGTTGTGGAAAGGGTTAGGCATTAAGTTTAGTGGTATGAGGGAGGAGGGCAAAGAAAGTGGGTAAACTTTACGATATTTATTTTATTAAGGCTGAGAGTGGTGAGTGTTTGTTTCATTTTAAGTTTGGTAGTGTAGCTATTGATCCTAATCTTGTTTCAGGTTTTCTTCAAGCAATTGGCTCCTTTGCTCAGCAATTAATACCTGATGAGAAAAGTTTTTTGAGGACTATTGATCGCGGAGATTTTAAAATTATGATCGAAAGGGGAGCAAAAGTTTTTGCTGTTCTGGTTGCTGAAGAAGATACACCGGAAGTGCGGCAAAAGCTTAGAAGTTTACTTCAACGTTTTGAATATATTTATGGTGGTTATCTTGATCGCTGGGAGCAGTCTAGGGATGTCACGCCGTTTCAAAGTTTTCTGTCTCAAGTTTTAATAGCTTTTCCTGAGCAGCCTATTAATCCACGTTTGTTACCTAGGGCGAGACTTGATCGTATTAGTGTTGTTGAGAGTCTTGAGGTTCCTGATGCATTAAAAATGCGTTTGGTTAGAGTTTTAAGGCTTGCAGACGGTAAGAGAAGTTTAGAGGAAATTGCGGAAATTGTCGGTTTACCTGTCGATGAAGTTATTAGTCTTTTTCTTCTGGCTGCTAGGTCTGGTGTTGTTGATTTTCCGTTTGCTAAAATTTTTGATGATGATATTTTGGTTAAAACTGGTTTGGATCCTATTTTAATTAGGAAGGCCTATGGTGAGATGGGTGTTAGACTCATAGAGGCTTGTAACGGAAAAACAACTGTTAAGGAAATCGCTGATAGGGAAGGGGCACCTTTAAATGTGGTGAAATATGTTTTTGGTAGGGCCTTGCGGTTAGGTTATGTTCAACTTCTAAAAGGTGATTAGGGGGAAAGGTATTGAGTGAAAAGGTTAGAAGGGCAATAGAAGAAGAATTTGAAAGAAACATAACTATGTACATACCTTCTATTCGTAGAAGAATACTGGATGTTTTCACCGATGAATTTAAGTCGTTCTTTGACATTCTTAAGAACGCCGTTATTAAAGCTGCTATGGAAGCTGTGAGCGGTAAGCCTGTTGAGGGCACATCTCCGCCTCCAGAAGGTTCAGAGGAGGAGTTAAAGGAAAGGGTTTCAATTCTTTCTAATCAGGTTAAAAGTTTGCAGATGGAGGTCTCTAGGCTTCAAGAGGAAATTAACAGGCTTTACAATTTGACTGAGGAGGATCCGAAGTATCAGGTGTACTGGCTTCTTAGGGATTTTCAGCCTGCTTGGGTTCGTGTTGAATACATTTCTCAAACATTGAATATACCAGTGGATAAGGTAAGAGAGTTTTTAGATAAATTTGCTAAGAGAGGTTTAGTTGAAATTCGAGGTAATGAAGCAAAGTTACTTGGGCTCCAAAGGAAAATATAACATACATATGTACCCAGTTAGTAACATTTTACGTTAAGTAACGAAATAAAAATCATAAGTTACGTGTAAAACTCGGGTTAACGGAGGTTTTGTAGTGATATGTTACAAATAGTTGAATTTTACTCATACTTAAGTTTAAATAGGAACTCATGTTTTATGATATTATGGTGTTATGTTGTAAGGGTGTGAACAACAATGAATATTTTGGATAAAATCAAAAGTTTCTTTACTAAACTATTTGGAATGAAACAGTCGGCAGTTAGTACGGTCATGGAAGAGAAAAAAGAAATGCATCCATTGGAAGTCAAAATGAGAGAACTGCTCAAAGAAAAGGAGATAATAAGAGCTGAAATAGAAAATCTCGAAAAACTTTACGATAGTGGTAGTATTACGGCTATGGAACATGATAGGCTTATGAGAGAGAAAATTAACAAGATTTTAGAAATTAATAGAGAAATTGCAGAAATAAAGCGGCAACTTGCAACGGAAGGAATTTTAGTTTAAAATTAAGTTGTAAGTTTTCAGTCTTTCTTCAGCTTTCCTCCTAGTTCTTGTAATACCTCAGATGGTAATTTACGTTTTTTAAATATTTTTCTTCTTCGTACAATCTTTGAGGTTGGCAGTTCTGTGGGTGCTCTCGTCTTTTTCCTGTCTTTTTCGGTTAGCAGTGCCGCATCAGATTTTCTTTCTAATATTTGCAAGCTCATTACCACCGCTGTTTTAAGTTCTCTTCCTCTTTTCTTTTCTAACATATTCAAAAAAGTTGAATATGGTTCTCTATTCCATTTTAATTTATTCCATAACCATAACTTAACTTGTTTGTATCC
>JAEOSG010000148.1 GCA_016840485.1 Candidatus Baldrarchaeota archaeon | reverse complement strand
AGGAATAATTAGGGGAACTGCAATCGCTTTTTACGGCGTAGACAAACTAAGGTTCACAAAACCTGTTTATCCAGGAGATACTCTAAGAGTTAAAATTACAGTTATAGAGAAAAAGGAAAGAGAGATGGGAGGATTAGTTGTACTACATAACGAGGTTCTTAATCAAAGAGATGAAGTCGTTCTGGTCTGCGATGCTAAAATACTAGTAAAGAAAAAACGCAGTTAAAGCCTTGTTTTCTACATAACGGCAACTTAAACAAGATACAGGTAGGGATATAATCGTAAATCGAATCTTAAAACACGGTAAGACTAAAAGCGTGGTTTAGAACTTTTTACTTTCGAGTAAACCTTCCTTAATCTTTTTAAGGACCTTTATTTCCTCAATAACGGTATAAGGATACTCTCCTTTCTCATCTTTTTCATATACTTTTACCATGTCCCAGACAGCTAAAAGAGCAGCTGAAACCCCGGTAAGAGCTTCCATTTCAACACCAGTTTTACCCACACTTCTAACTTCTACTTCAACAATAACACGATTCCCCTCAAAATTAAAATTAACATCAACCCCTGTAATTGGAATAGGATGACAAAGAGGCACAATTTCCGGGGTCTTCTTAACAGCCATTATAGCAGCAAGTTGTGCAACAGAAACAACATCACCCTTCTTAATTTCACCTTTTAAAATGCGTTGAACCGTGCTTTCTCTCAATCTTATGATGCCTCTGGCTTTAGCAATCCGTAAAACATCAGATTTTCCTCCTATTTCAACCATCTTGACACCTTTAGCTTTATCCTGAGCCATTTAAAACTCACCCCTAATCTTCTAGTCAACATATGTGTAGTTAAAAGTCAAACTAAAATAATGTAATGAAAAGCTTTTGAAGAGTCACTGAGCTTTAGCTTCACTAATTTCTTCCTTTTTCCTAGGATATATGCACTCTTTTGGTGCTTTTTCAAAAGGTTCCAAGTATTTTCTAAGGACCTTCGGGATTACCACTGTTCCATCTTCCTCTTGGCAATTTTCTAATATAGCTGTTATTGCCCTTGTTGTTGCAATTGCCGTTGAATTTAATGTATGCACAAATCCTTCTGACGGTAATCCACGCTTTTTAGCATATCTAATGTTTAGTCGAACTGACTGCCAATCTGTGCAATTGCTGCATGAAACCATTTCCCTATATTTTCCTTGCCCTGGCATCCAAGCTTCTAAATCATATTTTTTGGCTGCTACATCTCCTAAATCACCTGAACACACATTGACAATTCTATATGGTATTTCCAGACCTCTCCATAGTTCCTCAGCATTTCTTATAAGTTTTTCATGCCATTCCCATGAGTCCTCTGGAAGACAAAAGACGAACTGTTCAACCTTATTGAATTGATGCACTCTAAAGATTCCTTTTGTGTCTCTTCCATGTGCTCCAGCTTCTTTTCTAAAGCAGGGGCTAACTCCAACATATGTCAACGGTAATTCATCTATTTCAAGTACTTCGTTCATGTACATAGCGGCCATTGGATGTTCTGATGTAGCGATAAGGTAAAGATCTTCGTTTTCAATTTTGTAGATAGCATCTACGAAGTCTTGAAAGCTTGTTACACCTTCATATGCCTTTTTCCTCATCATAAATGGTGGTTCGACGAGTGTGAATCCTTGTTTTGTCATGTAATCCATTGCGTATAGCATTAAAGCTTTGTCAAGCCAAACAAGGTCTTCAAAAAGGTAGAAGAATCTTGAACCTGCAACTTTAGCCGCTCTTTCGGTATCGCCAAGTTCAAGGAGTTCAAGCATTTCAACCTGGCTTCTAGGCTTGTAATCTATAACCTCATAATCGACGTTATGCCCCTCTATATATGTTTGAAAAACATCCACGAACCCCTTCCAAACTTTTGGTTTTCCGTAGTACCTAATAGGTACGTTGTCTTCTTCACTTTCACCCATTGGAACGCTTTCATGTACAATATTTGGAATACTTAAAAGCAACTCATTTCGCTTTCTCTCATATTCTTCAACTTTCTTCTCAAACTCCTTAATCTCAGCTGAAAGCTTCCGTGCCTCTTTTATTTTATTTTCTCTTTCCGATCCCTTTAGCTTTGAAATCTCCGCAGTTATGACGTTGAGTTTATGTCTAAGTTCATTAAGTTCAGTTAAGCCCTTTCTCCATAAAGTGTCGTACTTTACAGCCTCATCCACTATATTAGGATCTAATCCACGTCTCCGCTGCGACCACTTTATTTTTTCAGGATCTGTACGAAGCAGTTTAAGTATACTCCACAAACCAACCACTCACCACAACACAGCAATCCACATATTGTATCTTAAGTCCTTAAAATAAATTTAAGCATATTCATTAGGTTAGGTTACCATACACAAAGCGGAAACAACCAAACCTAAAACCACCCAAAAATATAAATTAACGTCCTAAATTATTCATATTTTAAACACTATTTGTAGTTACCCATGTTACAATCAATATATATACCTTGTAAGCGTCAATTTTTCTAAATGTAAGGGGGAACCTACAAGTGATTAAAAAGATGCTACGTTCCAAAAATTTTGAAAACAAAGATGAAAATGATGTAAGAATACTTTTGCAACAACCATAATATCAATAATATTAGCAGCGTTTCTATTCAACATGCAAATACCAACAGCATTGGCAGCAACAAACCAAACACAATAACCAACAGGGCTCCCAGGAGGACTAATAAGAATAAAAGAGAAAGTGAAAGAAAGAATCCTATGGACACCAATACTAATAGTAACATCACCACCAAGAGGATACGCAGAAGGGTCCGTAAGCACAACAGCAAAAGCATCATTTAAATTAGGTACTCTTAAATGGGAAAGCTCAGGAACCTGGGAATGGGGAGTAGAGAACGTATACGACGGTTGGGTTGTTTTATGTTGTAGACCTGCTATATGGGAAATGTACCATGTATACGATAAAGATCCGTGGTGGGGAACCATAGTTGAAGACTATGGATACCATGCAAAAATAAAACAATTCTTAACTGGACACCCATATATTGCCCTAGATAAGCAAGATGACTATAGGAATGTAAAGCATGAAAAGAAGTATATGGATTATTGGACACCTTGGGTCGATGTAACATATAAAAATCAAGACGACTGGGTTGATACACGCGATCTCCCACCTAATACTACCGGAACTTTAAAGGTGGGAATGCATGACGCGTTCGGCGGCGAAATAGAAGTAAAAGTCAAAGTGGGTGACTATGTGTCTACAGGTATATTTCGCTTCGATTTTACTTGTAGTAGTGATTACTACGTTAAATATTATTTTCCTGCGGGCTATTACTGGGATATGGACTACTTAGGTCCAACGAAGAAGAAGGTTTGGTGGTGGTGGGAAGAAACTGGGCCGCCGATAGTGGCTTTTGTACCTCGCGAGTAATGGTGATTTGAAATGGTGAAGTGGAAAACAGTACTCCTAATATACATCACCCTTTTTTCCATTTTAGTTTTAGCTACGAGTTACCGCGTTTCAAGTAAAGTTGTGAACGAAGAAGAGTTTAAAGACGGAAAGATCATTAATAAGGATTACGATTGGAGGGAACTTCTGGAAAAGGGGAACAATATTATTGTGTATAAGTATAATCGCACAGAATATTGGTACAATGTGGGAAGCTATCGTTGGACTGTAACATTTAAACTCGAAAAAACACCAGAGCACTACAGAGTAAAATACAAAATTTACCTCAAAATTATGTAATTCAAAAACAACCATTGAACCGATAGAGTCTAACGCGGCAGGCGTGTTCGTGAACTTAACTTTTTACGTTAATAGTGAGGAAATCTATTATGATTGGGTTGACAACGTTGCTCCTGCTGATGCGTTTGGTTGTCTCCCAGATCCACTAGATCGAGTTGTAAGCTCTAAGTTTTTACGTAAGGGCTGGAATAATGTTACCGTTACGGTTCATGCTTGGCTACATATTTATGCAAATGTGTCTGAGAGTGTGAATGGAACAGCAAGCTACATCCTAGGACCATTAAAGGTCATTGTTGGAGAGTTGAAAACTGTTTTTGGACTCCAACCGGATGTTCTACTCCCAGGCGCAATTTTAATATTGCCCCTTAGCGTCGCGCTGGAAATATTGACAAGGAAATTTAGAAGAAAACTTAAGAGAATTGAAAGAGTAAAATATTGAACGAAATAACCGGTAAGTATAATAGTGTTAAAGATTGTTGATTTAGGTGGCAGGAAGTTGTGTAGGTGTAGAGGATGTATAGGGATGATAGTAGGGGGAATGGTAGGGATGATTACAGGCGCGATGATAGAATCGGTGGTAGGATCTATCTACTTTATATTTATTCGCATGTTTATGATCGTATTTTTTGGTACTGTTGTTGCTTCTGTGGGTGAAGCGTTAGAGCAATTAAAATGGTCGAAAAAAGCTTAGCACTGAAGTGTTTTGCTCTGTTATGTTTGACGCTGGGAGCAAAGGTGCCAGTAACTGTAGATTGATTATGGTTTTTGGGGACTGGTGGGTGGTGAAATTTGAAGGGAGTGGGTTAGCTTGGTGGTTTTGCTTTTAGCCATGTTTCTCTGAGGATTCTTGTGAATAGTTCTATGTAAGGTGTCATTGTTGAAGCTACTCCTTTGACTTCTTCTTTAATGGATGCGAAAGCCACTTCCTCTCTATCTCTACTAACGCCTATGTGCTCTAATTCTGGTAAAATTTTCACTTTAATGTTTCCGATCTCAGCTAGTTTTGATATTTGGTCTGTCAATTTATCTGTGACTATTTGAATGCTTATTGTTGGTTTAACGTTGCTAAAGGCGCTTAACACGTTTTCCATGTCTGCTGGTACAACAGCGAAAAGAGAGGACTTTGCTCTTCCCACTATGTTCACCATATATTGTTCAATTGTTCTCTTATCTGGCAACACGAAGAGATCGGTAACTTCCGAGAATCTATCAATAATATCCTTTAGTGGTGAAATCCTATTTTTAACCTCATTTTTTACTGTTTCAAAAGTTTTTTCGATTTCACCTAAACCTCTATTAATAACTCCACCTATCGAAGAAACCAATTCATCTTTTTGCTGGTCAGCTGTACTCACAGCTTTTTCAAAAGCAGCTTTTATATCATCTGAAACACCAGAAGTTACAGACTTATATTCCTCAGCTCTAGATCTAATTAGATCACTAACTTCACCTTTAGAAGAGGTTAAATAGGATGATACCCTTGCTGCAGCGTTGTCAACCTTACCCCTAACATCAGCAGCAAAACTTGTCATCTTCGTTTCAAAGTCTCTGGAAGCACTTTCTAAATGTGAACTAAGAGAACTTCTAACCGATGAGGATGTTTTTTCTAATTCACTCTTTATACTTTCTTCCAAAGCTTTAAGATCGCTTTCAACTTTTGAACCATGGAGATTCGTGGTTTCTTCGACATCGCTTCGAGTTTTGTTAATTTCCTCTGTCATCGAGGTTTTTGAACTATTAATTTTTTCAAGTAACTCGGTCTGGGTTTTCTTAATAACTTCTTCAATGTTTTTAAGTTGATCTAATATGCTTGTGAACGCTTTTTCAATACTTTCTAGAGATGTATCAAAAGTAGATACCCCGGTTTCGATAATACCTTCTAGACTTTTCTGAATCCGCTTAGATAACTGGGCAGCCGCCGACTGGTAATCAACAATTTTCTCTGCGATTTGCGAAGAAATTTCACTCGAAAGATTGCTAAACGCTTCTTCAACACTTTTCCCGCTTCATTTAAAGTTTCACTCATTTTTGTTTTAATTTCTGTTACCGTTGATTGCGAGTCAGATTCAACGGAGGATATAAGTTCCTTTAGTGCAGCTGTGGTTTCAGATAGTGACTTGCTAAATATTCTTGATAACTTATCGCTCAGTTCTTCGAAAATAAGACCAGTTTTCTCATTTATTCCAGCAATTTTCCCTATAACTTCCTTTGAAATATCCCATGAAGAACTTCTAAAATTCTCGATAAATTGTTCAACTTTGCTTTTCGCTTCTTCTGTTAGTCCTCCAAGAAATCTTGTGGTTTCAACCAAAGTTGAGGATAAAAGCTTTGAAGTTTCGTTTTCAAAGGTTTCAATCGCGTTTTTTAACTCTTCAACATCTTTTTTTAAACCCTAAAACCATTTTATCTTCTTCGGACAAGAATTTTTCCTCCAAACATTGTAACATGAGATGTAAAATATTGTATACAGCCGTCTTAATTAAAATTTTTATCGTCAAAATTGTAAAAATCTCATTTTAAACATTCGTTAAGAGCATTTTGAGAGCTAGTAGAAAGACATTACGGTCATAGCTAACAGTAACTTTGTCTATTTAACTTGGAAGACCATCTCTATATCATGTTAAGATGTTGCAGCATCCATATTTTATATGGGTAAAATTTTATCAAGTTAAATGTAAAACAGGCTAGTTTAGGGCAAATCAAGCAAACTCGCATGCAAACAAATACTAAAATAAGCATTGGAACATAAAGGTTTGTCGAAACATGAATCCAACCAACTTAAACAAATTTAAATATAGTTTAATTCTGTGAACAAAAACTAAAATCAAATGG
>JAEOSG010000147.1 GCA_016840485.1 Candidatus Baldrarchaeota archaeon | reverse complement strand
GTTCTGGCCAGAGGGAGGCTGGCGGATAGGGCGGAGGAAGCCCTAAGGTACGCGTTCAACATTCCCTACGTCCACTCGGTCTCCGTCGGCATAAGAACCTTGCAAGAACTCGAGTTCGCCGTCAAGGTGGCGGAAGAAACTGAGAGAGGCAGGTGAGATTCAGGCCGACGGCCTAAGCACGCGCGACAGTATCTGCGGCAGCTAACAAAGCTAGGATGGAAGTAAATGCGGAGAATCTGGTTGTAAGAAATGAAATAGTTGGACTGATGAGGAAAAAGTCTTTAGATCATCGTTTAGCGCTAATCCATCAAATGTTACGGGAACAAGAGAGTTCCAGTCAAACATAACTAACATAATGTTTTTTGATAAATCAGTTTGGGAGCTAATGCGCCAGTAGGACATGAATCGACGCAGGCCATACAGGCAGCGCAGTCCGTGTGCCCTATCGGTTTGTTAAGTTCAGCAACGACACGTGTTTTGCTTCCTCTATAGGCGAAAGCTAATATTCTTTGACCTGAAAGCTCAGCGCAGGCACGGATGCATCGCCCGCAAAGGATGCATATGTTTGGGTTTCTTACAAAAACCTCACTGGACTCATCGATTGGCTCAGTTTTTTTCAGGAGCTTGAAGCGGGGTTCATTAATATGATATTTGCGAATCAAATACTGTAGCTCACTTCTTCGGGATAGAATCTTATAATCACATTCAGCCATTATCATCTCTAAAATTAACTTGCGGAGATGATTAAGCTCCTTACCTTCAGCTATGATTTCCATTCCATCCTCCACTTGGGTGCAACATGCAGGTAAAAGCCCTTTCTCGCCTTTAATCTTTACTAGACATAATCTGCATTTTCCAGCTGGACTCAGCTCAGGTTGATAGCACAGGTGTGGGATTTTGAAGCCTAAAGACAACAGGGCATCCAGCAGGTTGGATCCTTCTTTAACCTTGTACTGCCTTCCGTTTACCATTATATTGACCATTTTTGACTTCGGCTTTTTTTCCGCATCAAAGAAATCAGGATATAAACCAAGTTTTTCAGCTACTCTGTAGAGCTGATAGCCGTTAACATTAAAGTCGAGTCCTGTCCATTCGAAAGGAACTGTTAAAACTACCCTTCCAAATGAGGAAAGACCTCCAACACCTACAGTTCTCACAATTTTTATTACCTTTTTATCATTAAACACGGTCTTCACACATTCATAGCCACTTTCACATGCAAGAACAATAATGGCCGTTGCTTTTCTGAATATGTCCTCTTTGTTCATTTTATGTCTTCTGACAAGATTTAAGAGACAAGATTCGCTGACAATTTCTTTTCCTATTACACCATAACCATCTTCTATGAGCATATCCTCTAGAATATTTGCTTTTTCTATGCCACCTAAACTGCAGTATTTAATGCATAAATTGCAACTCCATATTACTATTTTATCGTCCTTATCTAAATTTTGTTTAAGTTCTTCATAAGATAGAGAGCGAAGTGATATTATCATTTCTTATGCCTCCAATTTTATTATTTTCTTCCTTGAAACAAGTTCTCCAGTTCCAATCTCATATTCGTTTTTAGCTTGATGTTCGAATTTTTTATAGGGTAGCGTTAGCTTAAACACTTCTTTTTCTTTATCAATTACTATTAGGCCGATGTCCTCAGTGGCATTTATCACCTTCTTATCTGGAAAGTTTCGTGTTATACATGCCCATCCAGCTGAGCATGCAAGCGATATTATTGTTTTTATTTCGGAGGTTAGCTTTATTTTTCGCTTTAGTTCTTTAAGTGAAAGTTCAGAACAGGCGTAAAGAACAACTATTACATCTGTCACATTATAGCCATCTCTTATCAACTTAAATCTAAGCTTGTTTGCTCCGTCGAACCCGCCACAACCGCAGATACGTGCACAACCATTACAACTTATGATTGCAATCTTTGTTTCTCGATCACCAAGTTGTTCAATTATTTTCTTGTAGGGCAAAACTTTCGAGAAGATCATTTTTTCATCACCTGCACTTGTTTCTCCATTATTTTCTTTGAAACTCTTATTATTGCGTTAGATGGACAAACTTCCACACAAGCACCACATTTAACACATTTATCTTGATTTATTACATGAGGCGACCCTAAAATACCTGAGATAGCTTGAACAGGACAATTTTTGGCACAAAGTGCGCATCCTTTACACTTATTCTGATCGATTTGATATCTTACAAATGCTTTACATACTAATGCTGGGCAAATTTTCTCTTTTATATGCGCAATATATTCATCTTTGAAGTACCTGAGGGTTGTAAGCACCGGATTGGGAGCAGTTCGACCTAAGGCGCAAAGACACGTCTTTATCATCACGGTGCTTATCTCTCTTAAAAGGTCAAGGTCTTTCATCTCTCCTAAACCGCTGGCTATTCGGGTTAATGTTTCATACATTAATCTAGTTCCGATTCTTCCTGGAATACACTGGCCACATGACTCAGCCATCGTGAAGGATAAGAAAAACCTAGCTATATCGATCATGCAGTTTGAATCATCTATAACAACTATACCGCCTGAACCCATAATAGCCCCAGCTTCTTGAAGCGTTTCGTAATCTAATGGAAGATCGAGCATGCTTGAGGGGATACATCCACCACTTGGTCCACCTACTTGAACAGCTTTAATCTCTCTACCTTCTGGAGGGCCTCCAGCTATTGTGTATACTAGTTCTCTTATACTGGTTCCTATTGGCACCTCGTAGGCTCCGGTTCTCTTAACTGAGCCGACTACACAGTACATCTTGGTACCTTTACTTTTTTCAGTTCCTAAAGCAGCAAATTTCTTCCATCCATCGCTCATTATTGTTGCTACGTGAGCTAATGTCTCAACATTGTTTATTATTGTTGGTTTATTCCAGAGCCCTTTAACCGCAGGATAGGGCGGTCTCTGTCTGGGTGTGGCCCGCCCGCCTTCAATCGCAGATATCATAGCTGTTTCCTCGCCACATATGAAGGCGCCTGCGCTCAAAAAAACTTCTACATCAAAATTAAAGCCGCTATTAAGGATGTTTCTGCCTAAAAAGCCGTACGCATAAGCGTCTTCGACAGCTTTTGAAAGTCGTCTGGCCGCTAGGGGCTTTTCAGCTCTTACAAATATGAAGCCTTTCTGCGCGCCTATAGTATATCCAGCTATTATTAAACCCTCTAGAATTCTATGTGGATCAGACTCGGCTAGAAGCCTATTCATAAAAGCGCCCGGATCTCCTTCATCGCAGTTTGCAATGACGTATTTCTCGTCGCTTGGTTGCTCCCAGCATATTTTCCATTTAAGCCATGTTGGAAAACCTGCTCCCCCACGCCCTCTGAGTCCAGCTTTTTTGACCTCTTCTATTATTTCCTCAGATTTCATGCTTAAGCTTCGCTTGAGACCGTGGTAACCTTCAAGAATTATGTAATCTTCTATTGATTCAGGGTTTACAATTCCACAGTTGCGGGAAACCCATCTAACCTGACATTTCCATGAAACAAGCTCATCAAGCGTTGGAACTTCTTCTTTCTTAATTCCATTAACTCTAAACCTTAGGGCATATGCTTGCGAGAGATCACCTGAAAGATAATTTGAGATTATTCTTCCAACACGTTCTGGCTCAACTTTAGCATAGATAGCTGGTGGATAACCTACTTTTGCAAGTTCGATCCAAGGATCTATAAAGTCAAGTCCCATACACCCAACTATCGTTACCTCAACATTAACATTTCTCGACCTAACCTCCGCTAATACATTCTCATAAATTTTTTCAGCGCCACCAGCAACAGTGCAACTAGCTATTGGAACTTTAATTTTGAACCCCGTCTTACCGTACAGAATTTCTTTTGGCATGACCGACATGAACCGTCACCTCTTTCAAAACTTTTACCCTATATTCATTGATGATTTTCTTTAGTAGCATGGAGGTTACATGGCCATAAAGTCGTTTATAGAAGCCATCGCTACTCATAATCATGATTACTGGTGCTAAGCTGCAACAACCGAAACATCTAGCTGACTCAAGACTAAACACGCCATCCTCAGTTGTATGTTTATTAGAGCCTAAACCGAGTAGAAGTCGAAGAAACTCATAGTTATTCATATTTCCTTTTGCGTGGCATGCTGTTCCCATACACACACGGATCACAAATTTTCCAGGGGGATCTAACTTAAACTGATGATAAAATGTAGCTACTCCATACACTCTACTTAATGGAATGTTCATGAATTGTGATATTGCTTTCAATCCAGCCTCTGGCAGATATCCATATCTATTTTGAACAGCTTGTAATGTTTTTATTAGATTGTTTCGAGAGTTTTTAGAAGTTATCTTCGAGACAAATAAATAAACTTCGTTTTCTGGAGGGATATGAGGAGAAGCGAGAAATGCTGTGGTAGATTTATGCATCTTTCATCCCTACCTTATGATGGTCCTTAGATTATCCTGAAGGGGCTCTCTTCCTTTCTTTCAAGCATTTTTTTGTATTTTGAAGGAGTGATTAAATCATCAAGATCGCTTTCTGGATCTGTGGCGATAATTACTATCCAGCCTTTTTCGTAGGGACTTGCATTTATTATCTGCGGATTATCCATCACTTTACTGTTTATTTCTACGATTCCACCGCTTATAGGGGCTGTGAGGTCGAAGGCTACGCATTCACATCTCATAAGGTCCAAATTTGCATATAGTCTTCCATAAACTGTACCAAAAATCTCTCCGGCTTCAACTCTATTACCCACGGTCAAATTCTTAGAAATCTCCACGAGAGCTACTTTCTCTTTAAGGAATTTTTGAGCATAGTCTGTAATTCCTATCTTAAAGTTCCGATCAGAGATCTTTTTAGCCCACACATGTTTCCTAGTGTAGTATCTATCTTTTTTAATGCGGATCTCTCTTCCTTCACATCGAACTACATACTCGTCTTCTTCACTCTTCATTCCCAGCTTTAATTCAGACGTCTTTTCCAGCATTTTTCACTCCTCATCATACAAGGGGGTACTCAAAAAGTAAATACTTTATGCCATTAAACTATTTATGTATATATGTGATTAAAAAAAGTATAAACTTTATTTATTTGTATTTTAAAGAAAATATATATTCAAGTAAAATAATAATAGTTTAAGGGTGCATGCATTGGAATCCAGAAAGGTTCAACGTGTAGGTAGTTCCACTCTAGTTGTTTCTCTCCCTATTAGATGGGTAAAAAAAGTAGGCTTAAAACAGGGAGACTTAGTTTTCCTTAATCAAGAGGATGATGGAAGTTTAAGGCTAATATTATCTAAACAAACCATTGAGAAGGAACCTTCGGTAGTTGAAGTAGATGCGGATCTCTGTGGAGACCCCAATCTGCTACATAGGATCCTATCGGGAATTTATGTTCTCGGTCATTACGTGGTTAAGGTATCTTCAAAAACTCGTCTGAAGAAGGAGCAAATAGATGTCATTAGAAAACTTACTCACGAACTTATAGGAATCGCCATAATGGAAGAAACACATAATCATGTTATAATAGAATGCTTTATAGATGTAGCTAGGTTTCCTATCCATACATTAGTTAGAAGACTTTACATAATTGCCTCCACCATATATAAGGAGGTTATAGACGCTTTTTTAGAGTCGGATATTAGCCTTGCAGAAGATGCTATACATAAAAAACAAGAAGCAGATACAATGTTTTGGATAATTACACGCCTATTAAATATCTGCCAGAAAGATAAGAGCATGATTAAAACAATGAAGATGGAAGATCCCATGCAAGTTTTATGGTACCAGATCACCACTCACTTTTTAAATCTTATTGCTGAGTGGGCTAATAAATTCGCTTTAAAAATCATCGAGTTAGGGGGAAATCGTGAAAGAATTGGAACACAACTATTAAATGAAATTCTCGAACTCAGCAAAACTTCTTATAGTATTTGTCACAAGGCTATAGCCAGCTTCTTCTCCAGCGATATCAATCTAGCAAATGAAGCTATAGAAACTTATAGCAAAATTCAAAAGAGAGAGGAAGAGTTGCAGAAAAGGATATGCTCTCACGCTTACTTACATAGAAAATCCTTCTCTGTGGGCAAATATTTCAAAGGTAAAGAACCAATAGATCCATGCATGATCGCCCAAATAGGTTTCTTAATCTGGAGCACTAGGAGAATAGCTGAACTAGGATCACAAATAGCAAAGATATCTATCAATAAAGCTCTTTTCAAAAACACTAAATTTGTAAGGAAAATTTCACAATAAAATAAACAGGGATATTTAAGGAAAAGGCATACTGACTAATAAATTCTAAATATAATGCTTCCACACGGATCCTATAATAGTATACGCTAAATGGCATTCTATGTAACAATTCAATCAGAAATGTACAAACGAAACAACTTTGTGAAAGATAGTTTGGAGTTTTTCATTTGCATTATTTTTAATGGAATAAGGAGTTAGGGAAGATTTTCTAAAGGTATACATAACCCCTCAAGGGCCCGATAGGTGCCGAGTTCTGTTCGACTTTTACGATCGCTATAAAACTGGAATTATAGTTTCATTGTTCCTCGGTTTGATTATGGGAATTGCCCTCCGTAACCCGTGGGTCCTAATTTTTAGTTTAGTAGTAGGGGTCTTAGGTGAAATGAAGTGGAC
>JAEOSG010000146.1 GCA_016840485.1 Candidatus Baldrarchaeota archaeon | reverse complement strand
TCTTGTGTGTTTTTGCCCTAGGAAATGTCCTCCCGGCCCTACCTTCTCTATAACATCTAACGCCAAAGTTTCCTCATTTACTTGGATACCTCTAATAAGTCTTAGAGCGTATCCGCATATTTCGTTATCTATCACAAGCTTCTCGAAGCTCTGACAGTTCTCAAAACTTAACATCCCTGGCCCAGCAATATTATTGATACCTGCTAAGGCGCCTAGAACTAGACCCAAGGCTGCCTCCATACCTGCCTGTGCATCTATTGTTTTTGTGTCGCTGAGACCTAGGTAGGCGTGTGTCGGTAAATTATAGTATTTTCCTATTTGAGCATAGGCGCAGCATAACATTATTGCTTCTATGGCTGCTAAACGGCCTGTTCCGAATCTCATGTCTAGAATGGATGGTGACCCGCCATATATTATCGGTGCTCCTGGTTTTGTCATTTGTGACATAACTAATCCACATAGGAATTCCGCGTTAAATTGCACAAGGGACCCTGCTAAAGTTGCTGGTCCTGTGGCGCCGACTTGCGGCATTGGTATTACTTCAGCGGGTATTTCAAATTTTGCACAGTCAATCAAGTTTTGTGAAGTTATCTCGCTCCATTTTAATGGTGGAGATGGACAGACATCAAATATTGCTAGTGGTTTTCTTCTTAGCTCTTTTTCTCCTCCAACTACTATTTCAAGCATCTTTTTCATGTCATGGACTCCTTCTATGGTGAATGCGCCAGTGACTATTGTCTTCGTGGAGTTTTTTAGTACTATGTATAGTCTGTATCTGTCTGCAACTATTTCTGGTACGTCTGAGACAACCATAGATGTGCTTTGTGCGTGAATGTTTTCCATCGCATCAACAAGTCTCACAAATTCTCTGAAGTCTTTGGATAGTGGTCTTCTTGTTTTTCCCGTCTTTCTATCGAGCATATAGAGGGCTGCTGATCCTGGATTGTAGTGCACTTTGTTTTTAGCAAGAAGCATGTCAAATTTTCTGTCTCTGCTGTACATTTTGATCGATGAGGGGGCTCTCTTTATGGCTTCTTTTACTAAGTGCTCTGGCACACGTACAATTTTTTTCTTTGGATCCACGTCAGCACCTAGTTCAGTGAATAGTTTAAGCGCGTTTTCGTTGTCGACCATTATGCCTACGTCTTCCAGTGTTCTAAGCGATGAAACATGTATCGTTTCTATTTCTTCTTTAGAAAGCAGCTCCAATAATGGCCTGTCGTTTGAAAACATTTCAGACATCTTTAACCCTCCACTTCTTAACTTTAAACTATCAAGCAGAAGTAGTATATAACGTTTTTTGGATATAGTTGATGTTATTCATGAGTTTTAAATTCAAGATGCTTATCGATTTTTAGCATTTTTTAGTGAAGATAAGTGAGATTAAGGCTGTAGTAAATAGACGTTTCCTAATTAATACTTCATATATTTTTACGTGTTCAATTTTTAGTAAACATAAATTTTATCATGAAAGAACACGGTTATGAGGGTAATTACGCAATTAACAGCGGTGCTTTTTAATATGACATTATAGTGCTTTTAAATGCTTTGCCCGCCATTTGCAATTTATAGTAAAACTTTATATCTTCATAGGTATATGTACTAAAATGTTAATAAAAATGGTGAATTGATGTTGAACAATGTCGTGCCTTCTTTAGTTTCGTTAAGTCTAAAAGATATTTGTTCTGGACGGTGCTGTTTTTTTGCTGAAGCTTCTCATCGCTAATAAAAATGAGTTGAGTAAAGTTCTAATTTTTGCCAAGAGATATAGGCCAGATATAACTTTGCCTTGGCTTTCAAAATGGATAGATAAAATTGTTGTCGCCAAGGAAAACGGAAAAATAGTGGGCGCCGCTCTTTGCAGTTTTGGGGATGAAACTTTTATCCATTTCGTAACTGCTAATACTTGGGAAAATTTAGTTGAATTAGTAAGATCTCTGTTAGATACTGCCTTTAAAACTGGTTCAACTAAGATCAGAACTTTTATACCCGCTAATCAGATTAATTTACAGATTTCTCTCACTAAACTTGGGTTCGAGTTTGAAGGTATATTAAGAAAATCGATGCTTGATGCGGATGGTAAGTTTATCGATGTTATTTCTATGTGTAAATGGTCTCCGGCTATACTTGAGATACCTATTCATACAACCGAGCCGCTAGAGTTTTATATAAGACCCTATAAAAGTGACGATTACGACAAAATTTTAGAATTGTCGAAAGATGCTTTTCCTGGCGAAGACCCGTTTGAAGATGCTGAACTTATTGAAGAGATTTCAAAGGAAGACCCTGAACTGAATCTAATAGCATTAGATAGCAATAGTAATATTGTGGGCGGAATTTTTGCATGGGAATGGAGTCCTAGAAATGCTTGGATATATCTTTTAGCGGTACTCCACTCTGCTCAAGGCCATCACATAGGTACATCCCTCCTGAAAAAGTTGGAGGAAAATGCTAAACGCAAAGGTGTCATTCGCCTTCAAGTTGATACCGATGCTGACAATTTTCCTGCTGTTCTGTTTTACCTCAAGAATGAGTTTGAATTTGAATTTAGGGAAATAGCCGTACCTAATCGAAAGGGAAGAAATGTAGATGATGTGATCTTTTCTAAGTCAATTTGAACTCTATTACACTTTTTCTCTCAATTTTTGTAGGGTAATATAAATGTGTAAAATTGTTTAACCAAAAACTTTAAAATCAATGACTGTTTTCTACGAAGTAAAACTTCAGGAGGTGTAGAAAATGGGAGGTGAATCTGTTTACAAGGAGAGTGAGTATGAAACGAGAGGTGGAGGTGAAATCTTTCTCGTATGATGTAGGGGAATATTCTGAAAAGAATTTGAGATTTTTAAAGAATATACTTGTAAATGAGATTTTTAGTTTTCTAGTAGAGAAGATACGGAGATTAGAAGTATCGATTTATACTTTTGCCATGGCCAGGTTGAATGAGAGACAGAAACTACTTTTGAAAGAGTTGGCGCAAATTTTAGATCGTAATAGAGAGCTAACAATGACCTCGGCGGGTCGAATTCTTTCTTTAAAACTAAGGTTGCCAGAGTCCACTGTAAAATGGAATCTACGAGAACTTAGAAACATGGGATTGATTATAGCGGGAGATGTAAATAATAAGGGTACCTCGGTGCGTTTAACAGAAGTTGGACAAATTATTGCGAGAAAACTGCTGAATAATGGTGATGGAGGTAAAGATTACAGTTGTAGTCAGGCAATAAGCTTGGTTGAAGGAGATAACGGACATGATAGTTGAAACAGAAACAGAGGGATACATATTGATAGTAACTACAATTGGAGCAGAACACGAAGTTGCAGAGAGATTAAAGAGAATACGGGGTGTCGATGAAGTGAGAATTATCTACGGATCCTGGGATCTCATAGTGAAAGTTAAGGTAAGCGACTTTAGAGAGATTGGTAGTTTAATAAGCAAAATAAGAAGTATACCAGAAATCGAATATGCAGAAACCCTAGTATGTACCTAACAATTCTCCACTAAATTTTTCTTTATTCACAATTTTGCAACATTAATGTAACATTGATTTCCCATTTAAATGTCCTTTAATTAATGTTTTACCGTTAAGTCGTTAATTTGTATTAATTGTCTAGAATTGACGGCATGATTCCCGAAGGAATTGCTACTACTATAAGTTTTTATTGAGATGTTTTACCTATACGTTTACGCTACTACAAAATAAGAATTTAGTTTAGGCTAAATTCAATATATGTTTAGTTCTGCTAGTTTGCAGGTGATGAACTTGACGGGACAAGATGATAGAAGTTGGCTACTAGGTTTTTCCAAGGAGAAATTAGTAGATTTACTTTTTTTGCAGATTAGAAATATTTGGAGAGTTGACGGCTTATATTTTTTAGGTATAGAAGAAAAATTTGGCACCGAAGCAGCTACCACCATTGATAGAAACTGTTGGAGTATTTTAGCAAGGTTGGAAGCTAGAGCATTAAAAGAACTTCTAGAACTGAAAAGCAATGACATAGAAGCATTTGTAACGGCATTAAGGGCTACAAGTTGGGCGCTATATCAGGAGGGAAAGGAATGGGAGGTTAAAGCTGGCAAAGCAATATTAAGAATTACCAGTTGCCGCACTCAAAAAGCGAGAATAAGAAAAGGTCTTGGAGAATTCCCTTGCAAACAGGTTAGGTGGACATATTTGAAAGAATTTGCAAAGGAGTTCAATCCAGAAATAGAGGTAAATTGCATCGTGTGTCCTCCAGATAAACACGATGAAAACCTATGGTGTGAATGGGAATTCGTATTAAAATCAAAATAAGACCAATTAAATACCATAAGCAATGCTTCGCTAAATGTTCAAAATAATAAGTGTCCATTTTGATGATGCAGTATTAATTAAAATATTTATTGAAGTGAAGTTTAAGCAATAACAAATCTTTAAATGTAACATACAACATATCTAAATTCGTTAAAACTACTATCTTGATTTATATGAAACGGGAGTACATAGCGTTTTAATCTCCTATCAAGACGATAGTTTGACTATCTTGATTGGTAGTTGTTGAGATAAATAGGTGTTGGTGTATGGAGATGAAGGGATGGACTGGTAGAATACTTAGAGTAAATCTTTCCGAAAATAAAGTCACAGCACAAGAATACGATGAGAAACTTGCTTTAGACTTTATTGGCGGAAGAGGTTTTGCCATAAAAATCCTATGGGACGAATTGGAACCAGGCGTTGATCCACTCTCTCCTAAAAACAAGCTTGTGATAGCAGCAGGTCCACTGACCGGCTTGCCTCTCCCTAGTAGCGGAAAACTTGTAGTTGCTGCAAAAAGCCCATTGACTGGAGGCTACGGTGATGGAAATCTCGGTTCTAGAGCTGCCAACCACTTAAGAAGAGCTGGCTACGATGCCATTGTGGTTGATGGAGCCGCTGAAAAACCTGTCTACCTTTACGTAGAGGATGATAAAACTGAGATTCTGCCTGCAGATGATTTATGGGGCCTCGGAACATTTGATGTACAAAAGAAGCTAGAGGAAAAACACGGCAAAAATGTAGGTATCTTATGTATAGGGCAAGCCGGGGAAAATTTGGTTCGATACGCTGTTGTTAGATCCATGGAAGGCAGAGCTGGAGGTAGACCCGGTATTGGTGCTGTAATGGGTGCTAAAAAGCTTAAGGCTATCGTAGTTAAGGGTACTAAGGAAATACCTTTAGCAGATCCTGATAAGCTTAGAGAACTTGGACGTGAAGCTTACAATGATATTAAGAAGAAGCCTAACTACGATTTCTGGATAAGGCAAGGAACTATGGCTGTTCATGTTTGGTGTCAAGAAAACAGTGTATTACCAACATACAACTTTAGAGAGGGTGTTTTCGAATATGCAGATCAAATAAATGGAGATGCTATGGAAAAATTAAAGGTTGCAAGATATGGGTGCCCCAACTGTAACATGCAGTGCGGAAATATGAACCCAGACACTGAAGGCAGACAAGCTGAAATGGACTACGAAAACGTTGGACTTCTAGGATCAAACATTGGAATGAAAGATTTAAAGCAGATAGCAACTTTGATTTGGATGGCTGACGACTACGGAATAGATACTATATCGCTGGGAAGCGTAATAGGCTTCACCATGGAAGCTTCAGAAAAGGGACTGATAGATGAGAAAGTTGAGTGGGGAGACTTTGAAAAAACAAAGGAATTAATTAATAAAATTGCTTTTAGAGAGGGAATCGGAGACTTACTGGCTGAGGGAGTTAAAAGGATTTCAGAGAAGATTGGTGGAGACTCTAAGAACTGGGCTATGCACGTGAAAGGTCTTGAAATCTCCGCCTATGATTGCCATTACTGTCCAGGTATGGCTTTGTCCTTTGGCACCTCTCCTATAGGTGCACATCACAAGGATGCATGGGTTATTTCATGGGAGATAAAAGTTGGAAGAGAAGCATACAGTAAGGAGAAGGTCGATAAGGTGATTGAGTTCCAGAGGATTAGAGGAGGAATGTTTGAAAGCTTAGTTACATGTAGGCTTCCATGGATAGAACTTGGCTTCGAATTAGAATGGTACTCAAAGTTCCTTAAAGCAGCCACAGGAGTAACTCTTACATTAAACGACTTGTACACTGTTGGCGATAGAATATACGCACTTATCAGAGCCTTCTGGATTAGAGAGTATGGTGGAAAATGGAATAGAACTATGGACACCCCACCAGCAAGATGGTTCAAGGAGCCTTTAACCAAAGGACCTCTAAAGGGCAAACATTTAGACTTTGACAAGTATCAGCAGCTCTTATCTTGGTACTATGAAGCCAGAGGATGGGATGAAAGAGGAATACCACGCAAGGAAACTCTTGAAAAACTAGGCTTAGATTACGTGGTTACCGAATTAGAAAAATATGTTCAATTGAAATAGCGACCAAACAGTAGTTATGCCAGTTATAGGGAAAGAATAAATTAAATACTATTTCCTATTTTTTATGTATCTCCTGTACCTATTTCAACTAAATTCATCTCATTACTTCTAAAATGCTTTTACCCGTAACTAGTAGGCGATTAAAGCTGGTATGAGTAATCTATATATTTTTGGCTATTATCGTTTAAGTATTGCATACACTAATCGCCACCTCGAACAAATGTAAGTGTATTATTATCAACATTAATTGTAGGTGGATATTCGTGGTAAAAATTAAATTAATAGGGTGGATCGC
>JAEOSG010000145.1 GCA_016840485.1 Candidatus Baldrarchaeota archaeon | reverse complement strand
ACTTTGAACTATACAAGTTTGAACTTTAATATTAAAGTTTAAAACTTAATATATGGGTTGGAGGTTAAGAAATGACTTCCTTTGGATTAGTTGGTGAACGTTCGAAAGCTTATTATGTTGCGGCTACTGGGATGATGACGGCTCTGGTATTTGTTCTTACCTCGATTTTTCAAATATCGATTGTTGCGACTAAAGGATATTTTAATGTTGGTGAAATTGGCGTATATATTTCTGCACTGCTCTTTGGTCCCTTTGTTGGGGCTTTTGCAGGCGGTGTTGGAAGTGCTCTTGCCGATATAGCCACAGGCTACTCCATATATGCTCCGGGTACTCTTGTAATAAAGGGTTGTGAAGGATATTTAGCTGGGATTTTACTTCAACGTTTTCAAGGAAAAACGAAGAAAATATTGCCCGTTGTTTTAGGTTTAATTGTTGCTCTCTGCATAGGAATAATTGGGGTATTATATTATAATTCAGTTTGGGACTTTATTTTAGGCTTATATATTAATCCTTCTGGTGGAGAGACCCCACTTTTGGATATATCCTTTCTTAAAGTATCTGTCTCACTAAATTCGATATTTTGGATAATTATAGCTATTATTTCTGGCGTGACTATCGCGTATATTGGAACCATGGTTAGCCCAGACATTTCAAGCCTTGTTCTTGCAGTTTTAATCGCAGGAGGCACTATGGTCCTAGGATACTTCCTTTATGAATACTTCATTTTGTATGCTATCCTAGGAATGGAAGTAGTTGCCATCGTTGAAGTGCCTTTCAACATAGGACAAGCAGTGGTAGGTCTAATAATTTCCATTCCTGTCGTGAGAACCTTGAAAAAAGTCTTTGGATAAATTTTACAATCTCCCCCGTGGAGGCGACGAATCAAAAATTCTAAAAATACCAAAATAGGAGGGAAATACTTTGGAGGTCTTAACTGGTACATTACGGGTGAAAAGAGGTTTTGCCCATATGTGTAAAGGTGGAGTTATCATGGATGTTACAAATGTTGAGCAAGCGCAAATAGCGGAGGATGCTGGTGCTGTTGCAGTAATGGTTCTCGACAAGCTTCCTGCTGATGTGAGAAAGGCTGGTGGGGTTGCAAGAACAGCCAGTTTAAAGATAGTAGAGGAGGTAATGGATCATATTACAATTCCAGTAATGGCGAAGTGTAGAATTGGACACATAGAAGAAGCGAGAATTTTAGAGGCAATAGGCGTTGATATGATTGATGAAAGCGAGGTTTTAACTCCGGCAGACGAGGAGAGACATATTTGGAAGTGGGATTTCAAAACACCTTTTGTTAATGGTGCTAGAAACCTTGGTGAAGCTCTTCGAAGAATAGAGGAAGGAGCGGCAATGATAAGAACAAAGGGTGAAGCTGGAACTGGAAACGTAGCAGAAGCGGTAAGACACATGAGAACGGTAATGAATCAAATTAAATGGTTAACTGCGATAAAAGATGATCCTTATGAGCTTTTAAGGGCAGCAAGGGAGATGCGTGTAAACGTTGCTTTGGTAAAAGAAGTAGCTGAGCTTGGAAGGCTACCTGTGGTTAATTTTGCTGCTGGAGGGATAGCTACGCCTGCAGATGCTGCACTTATGATGAGATTAGGGGCAGATGGTGTTTTTGTTGGTAGTGGTATTTTTAAGAGTCAAGATCCTCAGCAGAGAGCAGAGGCAATTGTGCTTGCAGTTGCCCATTGGGAAGATCCGGAGATAGTTGCAGAAGCTCAGAAAATGATTGATGAAAGAAAAAGTATGATAGGAATAGATATTAAAACTTTGAAAGACGAGGAAAAAATGCAGTTTAGAGGAGCGAGTGCTTAAATGAAATTCGGTGTCATCGCGCTGCAAGGAGATGTCAGAGAACACATTGAGATGCTAGAAATAGCGATGGATGAATTTGGAATAGAAGGTGAAGTTGTTAAGGTGAAGAAACCAGAAGACCTTGAGAACGTTAAAGGCATTATTATTCCTGGAGGAGAGTCCACGGTAATAGGGAGACTTTGCGAAAAATTTGGCCTTCTAAATAAAATTAGAGACTTGGTAGTAAGGAATGAACTTGCGGTTATGGGGACATGTGCAGGTTTAGTGCTACTTGCAAAGAAGATTGTTGATGCTAGAGTTGGTGAAGTTTCTCAACCACTTCTTGGACTTATGGACATAAGTGTGGTAAGAAATGCTTTTGGAAGACAAAGAGAATCTTTCGAAGTCGATCTCGAGATACCTGAAATAGGTTCCTCCCCGTTTCGAGCAATCTTCATAAGAGCTCCACTCGTCAAAGACATTCTAAATGACAGTGTAAAGGTTTTAGCAAAGTTTAGCGGTAAAATAGTTGCTGTAAGGCAGAAAAATATGTTAGCTCTCTCCTTCCACCCAGAACTTACTAATGACACACGTCTTCACAAGTACTTCTTAAATATCGCTACCGGAAAAGCATAGCTAACTTACTTTATTTCCGATGTTCGAAGTAGCTAGCATACTTAATTTATGACTGATATCTTAACTATAGTGTTTTGCTAATATCCTTTTATTAGGCGGTTTGCTAACCATTCTAGTTTCCTTTTAATTACAGGGCTTTATTTCGTAATCATAAGTGTTAACAAGTTGAGTTTCAAAATCGTTCTCTTTAAATTTCTCTAAACAGTAGTTAACACAATAATAACAGTTACTTTTTTCACAAGCACTAAAAACAAGCCCTAAAACTTTCACCCCAACCACTAAATATACCACAATTTAAAAACTGTTAAATTTGTTAATTAGATTTCTTGTCTTGTTACAAAAATATTAAGAAATCTCGGAACAATAATAATGTAATAGGAAATGTTTTAAGTATAAAGACTAGATTTGTATCTATGGACAGGCTGTTTGACCGTGTGGTTGTTTGCCCGCCAGCAAAAACTTATGTTAATTGTGTCTCTACCAACCCAGAACACAATACCATCGATGTAAATTTGGCTTTGAAACAACATCAAGAATATGTTAATATCCTTAGGGAAAACGATATTCAGGTAATTGAGCTTAAGCCTCAGGAGAAGCACCCTGATAGCTGTTTTGTGCAGGATACCGCAGTAATAGGAACTAGGGTCGCAATTATTTGCAGGTTTGGGGAAAAATCTAGGAGAGGAGAAGAGGAAATTATAAGGAAAATTCTTGAAAAAGAAATGCCAGTGAGAGACATTAAGGCTCCTGGAACCTTGGAGGGAGGAGATGTTTTAGTGACTGATCAAGGTATAATTTTTGTTGGAGAAACTAAAAGAACAAACAGAAACGGCATTAATCAACTTGCAAGGTACCTTCCCCATATTAATGTAGAAGTTGTACCTGTTTCAAGTATTCTTCACTTAATGTCAGCATGCAGCTACCTAGGAAATAAAACAATCGTCATGTGTCCTAAATATGTTGATCCAAGTATTTTTCAAGGCTTTAAGCTTATTAAGGTACCAGAAGAAGAAGTTTATGCCACTAATCTACTTTATATCGGAGATAAAAAGGTTCTAATGCCTGAAGGCTACCCCAAAACTAGAGATAAGCTTCGAAAGGCAGGTTTTAAACCGATAGAAGTAAATCTTTCAGAGTTTTGGAAAGGTGACGGCGGCGTAACATGTCTTTCTCTGCCATTTTACAAATGCATTTAACGCACCATAGTGTAAGGGAATTCAGAAAGAATAGTTTATCGTGCTAAAAGATAAAATTACGAAGAGTTTAAATATTACGAGACATTACCCATAGTCTGATGTAGGAATTGGCATTCAGGTGGGGAAATATGGTTTTTAATAAAATCTTAAAGGATTTTCCAATTGTTTCTAAGGTTAATTATTTGAGTACTGCTAGCATAGGGCTGGTTCCAACCCCGGTGATTGAAGCGGTCAAAGAATTTTCAGTTGAACTAGCTCGACAAGGCACCCTGTTTTTAGATGAAGAAAAGGAGAGCATGGTTTATGATGGTCTTAGAAGAGAGGGAGCTAAACTTCTAGGCTGTAATGAAGAAGATATCGCCATTTTTAATAGTGTCACCGAAGCGTTAAATTGTATCGCGTGGAGTTTAGAGTTAAAAGAAGGAAAAATAATTTCAACCGACGTCGAGTTTCCAACTGTTACTTATCCTTGGCTTAGAATTGCTCGTAAAGAAAATGTTGAAGTAAAACTTGTTAACGCTAAAAACTGGTATGTACCACTGGAAGATTTACTAAATGAAATCAATGAAAACACGAAAGTTGTTGTTTTAAGCCACGTAGAATACCTAACAGGCCAAAAACACAACCTTAAGGAAATTGCTAAATGTGCTCATGATGTTAATGCTATCGTGATTGTTGACGGCGTACAGGCAGCCGGATACCTGCCATTAAACGTTAAAGAACTAGGTGTTGATGTTTACATTACTGGTAGCTACAAGTGGCTAGTTGCACCCTTTGGAACTGCAATAGCATATATTTCAAAGAAACTATATTCAGAACTGGAGCCCACATTTGTTGGCTGGCGGTCAAAAGAAAATATGTGGGATCTTAATCCTCGAGAATTAAGTTATGCATCAACTGCCAGAAAATTCGAGTACAGCACTAGTGCATACAGCGTGAAAATTGGATTAGTAGAATCAATAAAATATCTAAGGGAAATAGGAATAGAAAATATCTACAACCATAATATGAAATTGATTCAAACAGCCATGGAAGAATTAAGCTCAATTGAACATGTTAATTTGGTAACACCCGCCAATCGCGATGAAAGAGGTTCCATAGTAACATTTGAAGTAGATAAAGAAGACCCTAAGAGAATCGTCGAAAAACTACGTAAATTAAAGAGACCAGTAGAACTAACTATTAGACAAAACATGATCAGAATATCACCTCACATCTACAATACTGAGGAAGACATCTCCCACTTCACAGATAATCTAAGAAAGATCTTGTCTTAGCCAGAAAACTTACACCAAGAATTTTTTCTAATTTTTGGTTACTAAGATAGCATGAAAGATTAGAAAAACGCGATTAAAATGGTTTAGTTTATATTAAGAATCAACATTTTAAGTGATACTTCTTTTCTAAGCTATTAAACGGTTTACTCTATTTTTGAATTCCACAGCTTTATAAACTGTTTAACGAAAGTTATCTTGTGAAGTGGAGTTGAAATTTAATGGAAATTGTTAGAAAAATAGATAAGAAACCCTATGATAGATTGTCACATGTAAGTAATTGCACTTTTGGACCTTTAAACGAGCCTATGATATGGGTTAAACCTAAAGAAATAGTTGAAATTGAAACTCATGACCGCTTTGGAGACATAGTGAAAATAGGTAAAGAACTAAAGGAAATAGTTAAAGAAGGACTGTTACGCTTTGTTAACCCTGTAACTGGACCAATTTATATCGAAGAAGCAAAACCTGGAGATACACTTATCGTAGAAATATTAGATATAAGGATTCCAGAAATAGGTGTAATAACTGCTTCCCCAGATTCTGGAGCCCTTAAAGGCCTAGTAGAAATATCAGAAATCAAAACTAAATTTTTGAAAATTAGGAAAGGAAAGGTAGTTTACGAGACAAGCAAGGGAAGTAAGGTGGAAATACCCGT
The DNA here is from genome assembly GCA_016840485.1 of Candidatus Baldrarchaeota archaeon. Taxonomy (GTDB): domain Archaea; phylum Asgardarchaeota; class Baldrarchaeia; order Baldrarchaeales; family DXJG01; genus DXJG01. The sequence goes on along the minus strand of JAEOSG010000145.1, from coordinate 1,126 downwards.
AAAGCCTTTCATTGGAACTATCGGTGTATCTCCTGAAATTGAAACTATTTCTACAATAACACCTGGACGTCACGGAGGCAATATGGACTGCCCAGATATATGTCCTAGAAATAAACTTTATTTACCTGTTTTCAGGGAAGGAGCACTATTTAGTTTGGGCAATGTTCACGCTGTACAAGGAGACGGAAAGATTTGTGGAACAGCTCTAGAGGTTTCCGCTCATATCAAGTTGAAATTTGATTTAATTAGAGATAAGAAAGTCGACTGGCCTAGGGTTGAGTCTCCAGAGGAAATTATGACTATTTGCAGCGATAAGCCTCTTGAAGATGCTGCAAAACTGGCTTTTATGGAGTTAATAAAGTGGATGAAATCAGATTATAATTTTGGGGAAGTCGATGCCTACACGCTTCTCAGCTTAGCAGCTAAACTTAACATCACTCAAATGGTAAACCCATTGTATACTGTAACCGCAAAAATCTCCAAACAATACTTACAATAACACGCGGTTTAGTAAGTTGTTCCTACTAAAATGTTTTCATAAACGAATTGGCAATTTCAGCCTTGTAATGTTTAATTTAAATTCAGGAAAAGGCATTGTAGTGAAATGAAGCTATTGAAAGAATAATTTTCTAATTTTGCAATTTATTCTTCCAAAATAACCATAAATTCTCTCATCTTCCAGTAGGTCTCTAGGAATTCCAAACCTCTACCGCTAATACTATATTTCTTTTTATCATTAGTTATTTCTTCATGAAGTAGTCCTGCGGAAACAAGCTTTTCAATAAACTTTTTAGCTCTATCTACTGGCAAACCAGCCCCATATGACGCCCTGGTAAGGGAACATGGCTCAAGTCTTCGAATAACCTCAAGGATTTCGGCGTAAATGTCATATTTGGTTCTTCTTCGTAAACGCCTCAACTTATCCTCCCCGTACATTCAAAAACTTCATCGTGTATCCCTTTCAGTTATTAAATATAAAAAGGATATAAGTGAACTAATTAAATTATTGTGCTTTTTTGCCTACGATACCATGCCAATATTTCGGCCGTTTTTAATTCCTTTTTAAAACGCTCTATATGTGCATTTTCGGTTCTATTTGACATTTCATCCGAATATAGGCCATAAG
>JAEOSG010000042.1 GCA_016840485.1 Candidatus Baldrarchaeota archaeon | reverse complement strand
GGTTAGGGGTGGTGTTTGGGGAAGTTTTCCGCTTATTGGTTACAGAAATACTTTTCTAAAGATTTTTGTATCTGGAAGTAATTGTTTGAAGGTTTTTGAATGTGATATGGAGTTGTTTGCCTGCAGGGGAGCCTTTAATAACGAAATATCAGTTAAATGAGGGAAGGAATGTTATTGATCTTGGAGGTTTTCATGGTGTTGTTTCGTTTATGTTTGAGAAGGTGGATGAAAGGTCTGTAATATTTTTGGAGTTTTCTTGAGTTAAGAAAGCAGAGGATAAGGTTGTGATGAACGATTTATTTTTCTTAGGTGGGTGTTACATATCCTCTTTTGTGTAAGAATTCAAGTATTTCTTGTGTTTCTTGGAATGTTATGTTTATGCCTGCTTTTTTGAGTAGTAGGGTTAGTTGCCATACTGGTAGTTTTTTGTCTAGGTTTGCAACTATCATTGCTGCTGGTTTTCCCATCATTCCAATTGTTGGTAGAATTTTTTTAATGTCTTTGTATTTTGGGGAAAGTGTGTATATTGTGTTGTATTTTTGTTTGGTTTCTTCGTCTACTTCTTCGCTTAGTTTTTCGATGAAGGTTTTTAGTAGTTCTCCTAGTTTCTTCTGTAGTTTTTCTATGGTTTTTCTGCTGTGGACGAGCATTTCTGCGATTGATAGTGTTGAGGTTATGGCGAGTATGCATTCTGAGGTTAATCCGTAGAATAGGAGGTTGTTTTCATCGATGGTTTCGGGTTCGTAGTCGTTTACTGGGATGTCTTTATGTTTTTTGAAGAGTTTTAGGATTTGTTTTTCGATTTTTTTGTCTACGCTGGAATGTATTATGGTTCCGTCTCTGCTGACTATTATTACTTGGAAAGCTGTGGGTAAATCTTTTAATGTTTCTTCAACAATATTTTTTACGCTGATGTCCATTTTTGACACCAAATTTATTAGAGAAATTAGTGTTAATGGAAGAATTTAGTTTTGAAATACTTGAGGTTACAACTATTATTATTGTAAAATGTTCCATTTAAACTATTTTGAATCACTTATGGCAATTTGTAGGATTAAGGCAAAAGCGTATTTAACAAAATTGAATAATATTAGAATAAACGAAAAATTAAAGTATCTAAAAAGGTTTAGAATACGGTGGAAAATTGTTTTAATTCAGTTGAATGGATTAGAAGTGGTGTTTGCTGTGCGTTTATTGTTTTGTGTATTTTAGTGTGATTAGTATTCCTAGGCTGAACGATATTAGTGCTATTGTGATGTTTTCATGGTGTATGACTCGGTTCCATTCCCATACTTTATGCCATGAGATATATTGATGTATTACTGTTAGAGCTGCAAGTATTAGGGCGATTATTGCTATTTGCAACATTTGTAGTTGATGGTTTTTATTTTGGTTTGTTTCGGCTTTCTGCATTATTATCATACCCACAGGTTTGATTTCTATCTATTTGCTGTGTGATTTGTGTGGAGTTTAAATTGGAGGGTTATTTATGTTTATTATGTAGGCCTATATAAGGGGGCGCTGTTCTTGCTATGTTTTTGGCTTTTGTTGGAAATCTTTATTTTGTTGTTTGGTTTGTTGTTATTTATGCTTGAGGGTATGAGGGTTTTGGAGTTAGCATCGTTTTATATTGGGCCATTTTGCACTCAGATTCTCGCTGATCTTGGAGCAGATGTCATCAAGGTTGAGCCACCTTTTGGAGAACCTTTGAGATTTTATGATGTGTTTTTTGCTGCTTTTAATAGGAATAAGAAGAGTGTTGTTATTGATTTGAAGAATGAGAAGGGCTGTGAGAAGTTTATGGATCTTGCTAGAAGTGTTGATGTGGTTGTTGAGGGTTTTAGGCCGGGGGTTGCGAAGAGGCTTGGTGTTGACTATGAGAGTGTTAGGAAGGTGAATTCTTCTGTTATTTACTGTTCTATTTCCGGTTTTGGTCAGGACTCGGAGTTTAGGGATCTTCCTGTTCATGATATTAATGTTTTGTCTTTTGCTGGGGTCTGTAGGTTGATGGGGTTGAAGGTTGGTAGACCTGAGGATCCTAATGTTCAGTTTTCTGATTTTGCTGCCGCTGTTTACGCTGCTATTTCTATTTTGGCTGCTTATATTCGTAAGCTTAAAACTGGTGAAGGCACGTATATTGATTTGAGTATGTTGGATTCTGTTTATGCTGCTATTCCTGCTCATACTGCTCACATTTTGAATGGTTTAGGTAATATTAGAGATCTTGTTGAGAATCCTGGTTACGGTATTTATAGGACTAGGGATGGCTATATTTCCCTGGGTGTTTTGGGTGAACCTCATTTTTGGAAAAAGCTTTGCGAAGCTTTGCAGCTAGATTATGGTGATCTGGGTTACCGGGAGAGAATGGAGCGATGCGAGGAAATTAGGAAATCGATTCAGGAAAAGTTAAAGGACATGAGTACAAGGGAGGTTTTTGAATTGTTGAGGAAGGTTGGTATTCCCGTTGGTGTTGTTAATAGTGTTGAGGAAGGAGCGAAGCTTGTTGAGAGGAGGGGGATCATTGGTGGGGCAGAGTATAAGGGGAAAATTTATAGGTGTGTTTCTTTTCCAGCGAAGTTTTCAAACTATGTTGTGAAGAGGAAAGGGAAAGTTCCGAAGCTTGGTGAATCAGTATAAAGTGTTGGTGGTAGATTTGGTTTTAAGGTGGTTGAGAGAGTTTTACGGTAAACTTGTTACAACTCACTCCGTTGTAGGGAAACTGTTGATGAAGCTAAGGTACTTGGGAAACCTAGGGTTTCAGTAATTGAGGAGGCATTTCGTGGAGGAGTCCTTCAAGTGCGCAGTTTAGCTGAGGAGGAAAATGACTTAGCTAGTAGGGTAGCTGAATCGGAAAGAATCGAGATTGAAGATGCTCAGCTTATTGTTTTGACTAGAAAACTATGGGATATACTTGTAACAAATGATAAGAAGTTGGTTTTAGTTGCAAAAGCTCATGGTGTGAACGCACTGGACTGTGATGCCTGCGCTACTATCTGTAAAAAGGGGAAAGCTAGATAAGAAGGAAGCGGAAAGATGTTATAGGTAGTTTAGTTGAAGCTGGATTGAGAATAAAACCTGAGACATTAATTTCAATATTTTAGGATTATTGAAAACATATAGATGATTGGAGGAGAACAGTTTTAAGTGTTGTAGAGCAAAGAGAACAATGTTGATCCTTTAGATTTATTTGTACATAACATTTTAATCTTAAACCGTCTCACTGGAATAACGAAAAGAGTTGTTAGGAGCTATGTACAATGGCTCTTAGCTGACCTCCGCTATTTGACTTTAATTTCTAAACGGTTTGAAAGATGAATAAGGTGAGTTTAATATCTGACAAAATGGGTGATGTTGATGAAGGATTTCCACGTAGTTGTATTGATTAAGCCTTCGCCTGATATAGAGAATGTAAGGTTTGATACAGAGAGAGGTGTTGTGGATAGGAGTTCTGCGCCTTTGGAGATAAACCCGTTTGATTTGAACGCCTTAGAAGCCGCAGTGCAAATAAAAGAAAAGCTGGGTGGTGAGATAACAGCTATTAGTATGGCTCCTCCTATGGCGGAACCCGTTTTAAAGGATGCGATAGCTAGAGGGGCGGATAGAGCTATTTTATTAACAGATAAAAGGTTTGCTGGTGCCGATACGTTAGCGACATCTTATACTCTTGCAAGTGCAATCAAAAAGTTGGGGAAGTTTGATTTGATAATTTGTGGGGAGAAAACTGTTGATGGAGATACGGCTCAAGTCGGACCTGAGGTCGCTGAGCATTTAGGTATTCCGCATGTAGCTTATGTTTCTAGGATAGAGGAGGTTTCAAAGGAAAGGTTGCTAATTGTTTCTGATATGGGTGTTCCTTACTTGATGGAGTTGAGACTTCCCGGCTTAATTACTGTTACTAAGGATGTTAATAAGCCTAGGCTCCCAACGCTACGGGATAAGTTGAGAGCTAGAAAGGCGAAGATAGAAGTTTGGACGGCAGACGATCTTGCTGATGTCGCTGATGTTAATAGGTTTGGTTTTTCTGGTTCGCCGACCAGGGTGGTTAAAGCTTTTGTGCTAACTGAGAAGAAAAGGAAAGGTGTGATTTTTAAGGGGGAAGATGCTGTTGACAGGCTTATCGAGGTATTAGAAAGAGAAGGGATTTTGGGGTGATGTTGGTGGGCGAGTATAAGGGTATATTGGTGTTCGTTGAGCAACGTAACGGAAATATTCATCCAATTTCGTTTGAGTTGTTGGGTAAGGCGAGGGAAATAGCGGATAAAAAAGGTTGTGAGGTTTCTAGTGTTTTGCTGGGCTATCAAATGAGGGAAAAGGCTAAAGAGCTTATTTACTTTGGAGCGGATAAGGTGTTTTTATATGATCATCCTTTACTTAGAGAGTTTGATGTAATTAACTATAAGCAAAATATGGTTAATTTGATAAGGGAGGAGAAGCCTGAGATTGTTTTGATAGGTGCTACACCTCTGGGGAGGTCTTTGGCTCCTAGGATTGCAGCAGCTTTGAAGACGGGGTTAACTGCAGATTGTATTGACTTGCAGCTGGATGAAAATGGCGAGTTGATTCAGGTTCGCCCTGCGTTTACTGGTAATCTTATTGCCCATATAAAAACTAGTACGAGGCCTGTGATGACTACGGTGAGATATAAGGTGTTTAGGGCTAGGGAAAAGGATCTTACTAGGAAAGGTGATATAGTGGAAAAGGAAGTTGAGATTGTGAAGGATGTTGGTGTAAGAGTGGTGCGAAAAGAGCCTGTGGAGGTTGTTAATATTTCTGATGCTGAAATCATCGTTTCCGGCGGTAGAGGGTTAAAGAAGCCGGAGGACCTTAAAATTTTGGAGGAGTTGGCTAATCTTTTGGGTGGTGTTGTTGGGGCTAGTAGACCTTTGGTCGATGAGGGTTGGATTTCAAAAGACCATCAGGTTGGTTTTAGCGGGAATATTGTTAGACCGAAGCTTTATTTGGCGTGTGGGATTTCCGGTAGTCCTCAGCATTTAGCTGGTATGAGAGATTCTGAAATCATTGTTGCGATAAATATAGATCCTTCGGCTCCAATATTTAATGTGGCTGACTACGGTATAGTTGGCGACTTGTACGAAATTATTCCAAAGTTAATTGAAAAACTGAAAAATAGGAAAAGAGGTGTTAAAGGTTGAAGGAAGATATTGTAGAAAGTTTGAAAGGTATTGTTGGAGAAGACTGGGTAATTGATAGTGAAGAGTTGGTTAAAAGCTATTTGGAGGATGAAACTGCACCTGGCCCAAAACCTCAGCCCGTTTACGATGTTGTTGTGGTAAAACCAGCTAACGCCCAAGAGGTTTCTGAAATATTAAAGTTAGCTAATCGCGAAAAGATCCCAGTTTATGTGAGAGGAGGAGCGACTGGTCTTGTAGGCGGCTGTGTTCCGATGAAAAGTGGTATAGTTCTTTCAATGGAAAGGATGAAAGAGATAGAGGTAGATAGGGAGAACTTGATGGCTGTTGTTGGAGCTGGAGTCACATTAGGTGAATTGCTTCAGGCTGCTGAGAAAGCAGATCTTTTCTTTCCAGCGCACCCTGGAGATGAAGGAGCTCAGGTAGGGGGTCTTATTGCTTGTAATGCTGGTGGGGCTAGAGCTGTGAAAACTGGTGTTATGAGGAACTATGTTACGGGTATTGAGGTTGTTCTTCCTACTGGTGAGATTTTGAATATAGGTGGTAAGTTGGTTAAGGACAATATTAGCGCTGGTAAGTTGATGCATCTCTTTATAGGGACTGAAGGTATTTTAGGTGTTATTACTAAGGCTGTTATTAGGCTGTTTCCGAGGTTTAAAGCTACTGCAACTATGATTGTTCCGTTTAATGATAGGCATTCTGCTTTGAATACTGTTCCAAAAATTTTGCAAAGAGGTATAATTCCACTTGGTTTAGAATACGTTGAAAGGGGTCCCATAGAGACTTCAGCTAAATATTTGGGTTTAGAATGGCCTTGCAAAGAAGGTGAAGCCTTTTTGATAATTATTTTGGCCGAGTTTAATGAAGAAGCTTTGTACGGGGAGCTTGAAGAAATATCGTCAATATGTCAAGAGAACGGGTCTTTGGAACCTTTGCTCGCAGAAACTTCGAAAGAGCAGGAAACAATTTTGAAGATAAGGAGTGAGATTTACACGGCTTTGAAGCCTGACATGTACGATATATTGGATGTATGTGTGCCTCCGGCCTACATAGGGAAACTGTTAGATGAAATAGATAAGATTGCGGAGAAATATGGTGTTGTGATGCCTGTTTACGGACATGCTGGGGACGGTAATGTACATGCTCACATAATGTTAGAGGAAGGTTGGACCAGGGAGCAATATGAGAAATTAAGGGAAGAGGTTTATAAAGCCGCTATTAAGTTGGGTGGAGTTATAACGGGTGAACATGGTATAGGGGAAATAAGAAAGAAAGACCTCCATTTGAATTTAAGTGAAGAAGAAATTGAACTATTAAGAAAATTAAAGAAAACCTTAGATCCAAACAGCATTCTAAACCCTGGAAAAGTAATACCTTGATTTTTATTTTAATTATTAAAGCTAGTAGGTTATTACTTGTACTTTTGGAATTCGAGAGAAGTGTCTTACGTTTTTTGTGACAATTGTCAAATTATGAATTATGGCAGTGGCTGCAATTATTAAGTCTGCAAGTTCTACTGTCTGTCCTTGCCTTGTTAAATAGGCATCTATCTCTGCAGTTTTCTTAGCGATTTCATAGGTGCAAGGTAGGATGTCAAACCTTTTTAATGCTGCCTCTGCCTTTCTAAGTTTTTCTCTTAGCTTATCTGAATCATCTATGTAAAGGTAGTATATTCCCATAAGGTATTCATATGCTGATATCACCGATATAGCGCAATAAGCATGTTCTCTGTCGACTTTTTGAGCAAAAATTTTTGCGTCTTTACTACTTTTCGATAAACTGATAATAAAGTCTGTATCGAAGAGATACATATAAAGTCACCGCATAAGCTCAAGCAACCTTTCTTTTCTTTCTTTCTCCATTTTTATTCTTTCTTCTCTGAATTTCTTCAATAATTCTTCAATTTTTTTAGCTTCTTCTTCAGTTAGAATGTTCATTTCTGCGATATCTGATATTTTTGTTCTTCTTTCAATTAACCTATTTATTACATCGCTGAAACTTTCTCCTTCTAATTTCATTTTTTTCAACTTTTTATATACTTCGTCGGAAATAGAAATGGTTTTAACCATGTAATATTCACCTCTATGCATATGCGCATACACATATAATATATGTCTTCTTACGAAAATTCTTGTTACATAATTAACAAGATACTAAAACTGATAGATTGCTTGAGATAACATTCGCATGCAGTTACTTTTTGAATACGAGTTGTGTTGTATTAACTGGTTTGCGTTTTCGGTTTTGGTTTGGTGAGTTAAATCAATTTTATATATTGGGTTTGTTATAATTGTTGTAATTTTCGGCTGGGGTTTATGTTGTGCCTTTTGTTGAGAAGGATGGTGTTAAGCTTTTTATAGGGTTGATGGTGATGGTAAGCCTGTTGTTCTTATTCATGGTGCTTGGTCTACGCATCGATGGTGGGATCCAATAATAAGGTTGCTTTCTAAAAAGTATATGACTGTGGCTGTTGATGTTAGAGGTCATGGGGATTCCACTAAGTTGGAAAAGCCTTCTTCTATTAAGGAGTTTGCTGAGGATCTTCATTATTTACTGAGGGAGCTAGGTTTTGACGAGGTTGTTTTGATGGGGCATTCTATGGGTGGTATGATTTCTATGCAGTATGCTTTGGATCATCCTGATCATGTTAAGGGTTTAATTCTTGTTTCCACTACTCCTAGGTCAGGTGGGCATTTAAAGTATTATTTGCTTTACTTTTTGGCTAAGTTGAAGCTTGTCTCCTATGAGAAGTTGCTTGCCAAGACTTTAAGAAAAATGTTTCATCCTTCTACTCCAAAGGAAACTGTTGAATGGGCTATTGAAGATATGTTAAGAACAAGTTTGGAAGATTTTATGAAAATTACCAAGAGCATTAAGGGTTTTGATATTACATACCGTCTTGAGGAGATTAGGCAGCCTACACTCATAATTGTCGGAAAAAAGGACAGCGTTACGCCTTTAGATCGTTCTAGACTTCTACGTGCAAAAATACCTAACTCAAGGCTCGTCATTATCGAGGAATGCGACCATACTGTAATATTGGATAGGCCTGAAAGAGTCGCAGATGAAACAGTGAAGTTTCTCGAAGAAATTAACTATTAATAAGAATTTGACCACAATCCTAGAACTATGTTTCAAAAGAAACTTAATCTTTTAATATATAAGGATGTAGAAGTAAAAAAATCCTTAATTTTAGTGAAATGTACTATTTATGATCGTTCTAAGTAGATTATTTCCATTTTTCAAGGACTTGTTCTTCTAAGCCTGCAAGTTTTACACCAGTTATAGCTGCAACGTTAATATTTAAAGCTCGTAGATCCTCCTTTGACAGTTGATGAATATCATCGTGACCTGATAGCATTGTAAGCATTTTAATCTCCTCGGCCATAGCTTTTAAGAAGTTGACTAGTCGCTCGGCAGCTTTTTCTGGCTGAAGTCTCTTTCGGAGTTCTGGATCTTGAGATGTTATTCCATAAGGACATCTCCCCCTGAGACACTGCGTACAGACACGGCATCCCATTGCAATTAAGGCTGCTGAAGCTATTGCTACACAATCAGCGCCTAATGCTAAAGCTTTAACAGCATCTGCTCCGCTGCGAATTCCACCCATAACAATGAGTTTTACTTCTTCGCGTAGACCAAGCTCTTCGAGTGCTTTAACTGCAGGTGGAATGCATCCTATTGTTGGAATTCCTGCAGCTTGAATAGCCATTTCTGGTGCGGCCCCAGTCCCACCTTGTGCACCGTCTATAGCAATTGCATCTGCACCTGCTTCAGCAGCAAGTTTAACATCTTTATAGACTCTTCCAGGACCCAGTTTTACAATAATTGGTTTTTCATAGTTTGTTACATCTCGGAGAAGTGTAATTTGTTTCTTTAAATCTTCCTCGACATTAAAGATATCATAGTGTCTGCATGGTGAAAGACAATCTGTGCCAACCGGTATACCACGGGTCTTAGCTATTTCTTCTGTAACCTTTTCTCCAAGTAGATGGCCGCCCATGCCGGGTTTTGCTCCCTGTCCTATTTTGATTTCAATGGCGTCTGATCTGTTAAGGTAATCTATGGAAACCCCCCATCTGCCGCTAGCCCATTGAACTATTAATTGTCCACCTGGTTCGTAGGTTTTTTTACCACGTTTGAAATCCTCTTCGTTCTTGTAGCCATGTACGAGGTAATATTCCTCTGGAAAAGAACCTCCTTCACCTGTACATGCAGCAATTCCCATTTTGGCAGTTGCTATGGATAAAGCCATTTTAGCTTCTCTTGAAATAGCTCCATATGACATGGCAGCAAACATAACTGGTATTTTGAGTTTTAAGGGTTTTTTTACTCTTCCTTCGCCGATTACAACATCCATTTTACATTCTTCTCTATATTTGTCTTTGGGGGCAGGTGGATGGAGCTGGGCTGGCACAATAACTAGGTCGTCGAAATGTGGCATTAGTCCCATGGTTCCAAATCCTCTGAGTAAGTATTTTCCAGTTTCAGCTTTGTAATGAATTTCTTCAATTGCCTGAAATGTCCATAATCCTCTTGAGAAACGTTCAGATTCAGCTGGTCGAATGTGAATCACGTTGTTAGGACAATTTTCAATACAGATTCTACAACCAACACATGCTAAGTCGTTGAGCACATAAGCTCTACCCATATCATCGATTGAAAAAACAGAATTTGGGCACACTTCTACGCAGGTTGAACATTTACCAGGCATTTTCCAACTAATACAACGTTCTTTATCCATTGTAACACAATAAGCTCCTAATATAGGCATCTTACTTTCACCCCTTATTTATAGAATGGCCTCACCGAAATGGGTACCAGTTTTTTAAATTTTTTCGGATCCGCGTTTATATTATATTTATTAAAATATTCTTCGAGTTTTCTTATATCTTCGTTTTCTATCGGTGTTTCTTTGCAATTATGCCCTAAACTTTTCCATTTTCCTCCGACAAAAATATTGCCGCGAATGAACCAATTACCCACATCTTCACCCACATTTCCAACTATTATTATTTCTCCTCCCACCATGTAGGTCCCCACGTCGTTTCCAGCATTCCCTGCAACTAGTATTGTTGCCCCCTTATTTAAAGCGCCCAAAAAATCTCCGGCATCTCCACGTATTACCACTAACCCACCGTAACAATATTCTGCAGCTCCGTACCCTGCGTTTCCATTAACAATAACTGTGCCTTTCGTCATGTTATCAGCCAAAAATTTACCAGCATTACCATTTATGGTAATCGTTGCACCATCGTTTAATGCAGCTACATAATCTCCTACATCCCCATTTATGATAACGTTACCTTGTTTTAACCCTGCTGCAAGGCCATGGATATGAGAAGCATTCTCAACTACTATTTTCTCAGCTCCATTATTAATTGCTTTTCTAATTTCAGAGTTTACCGTTTTTATGTCTTTATTGTTCGCATCTATTTTATATTCCATCATTTACTTCCTCCCAATCGACTTTAACATTTCTTCGATTTCCTTTCTACTTTTTTTGCCTGATAGAGCATCTAGCGTTGATAAAAGAAGAGAATCTATCTCTTGTGCCTGTTCTCTTCTTTTCTTGTCTGAAACAAATCTTTGTATCTCTTCCATATTAACGGGGGTTTTCGCAATCTCTATAGTTCCCTCTCTGATAGCATAATCCAAGCAGTTTTCACCAATAGGTGTTCTAACAATGACGGTAGTTTTTCCTTTCTCCGAACCTAAGTTACCAACAGATAAATCGGCCCATTCCGATGCAAAATCGGTGCAACGAGCACAACCGTCCCTCATATATTTTCGAACATCCGATAGCGGAATGGTCTTTTCCGATCCGTCGTACAATATAATTCTTAGCAAAGCGTTTCTAAAATCCACGGTTATTGTATTAATATCACAAGGCTTAATATTAAACCTATTAACTATTTCATTGGTTACTAACTGATGGGAATAGATACCATCACAGAATAATCCAATAACTAAACGTATTCGATCTCTATAAATTTCAAGTTTTTTGTTTGTAGATGAAAGCACGGTTTTAACTGCTTGAGCAACACATGGCGGCCCAACAATTGCTATTTTTCTTAATTCTTTTTCGTAGATTGCTTCATTTAGGGCTGTGAGAACCGGAAACCATAAATATTGATAACCCGCACTTTTTAGTATTTCATTTTCGCTTGTCGCAACTTTAGGTAACGGTTTAAAAGAAGTTCCCTCTACGTCCCATACAATTGCTCCATCAATGAATCCACATCTAAGTGCTGAAACTAAAAGCGCATCGATAACGTTACCATTCGGCAACTTTGAGATAACAGAGACTGCACGAATTACAGGTCCATCTTTCCATTCTTTCAATCTTGGGCAACTTTCTTCGCACGGCTTTTCGCAGAAGAAACATGTATCTATCACTACATGTGATAGACCAATAGTTCTCTCTTTGGTCTCTAGGATTGGATGCTCTTCTTCCTCAGGGAACTGTAAAACATTCTTTGCACAAGCTGAAACACACATTCCACACCCACTACATCTGTTTACAGTCCAAACATTTTTTCTAAGCTCCTCAACCACAATTCTCACCTCTAAACTTTACTTAAAAAACTTAGCAAGTTATCTGCAGGTATTTTATTAAGATCCAATCCCAACTCCTCAGGCGTAAATCCCATAGCAAGTCCAAGTAGTTGGGGATAAAGAAGTACAGGTATGTTGTACTGTTTTCCAGCAATCCTACTTATCTCGGGTTGTAAGGCATCAAGTTGAATTTGGCAGAATGGGCAAACAGTTACAATGCAGTCGGCTCCAGATTCTTTTGCACTCTCTATTTTCGCTCTAGCCATTGACAAACTTATTTTTTCATCTATTGCAAGTATCGGTGCTCCACAACACCAAAGCTTCAACGGCCAATAAATACTTTCTGCTCCAGTAATTTCTACGAGTTTGTCAAGAACAGCTGGGTTCTCTGGATTGTCAAATTTGAGGATATCAGACGGCCGTAAAAGATGACATCCATAGTGAACAGCGACTTTTAAGCCTTTAAAACGTTTTTTAATAAATTTCTTGATGTTATCGATTCCAAAATCTTCAGCTAACACCTTAATGAAGTGTTTAACCTCAATTGACCCCTTAAACTCTCGTTTCACATTCTTAAGTATTTGATTTATCTTGGAAGCTAATTGCGGGTTTTCTTTAAGTTTTTTGTTGGCTTTTTCCAATATTTCTGAACATCCAGTACATAATGCCATGATGTCTAGACCCGAGTCTTCAGCCATGCTTATGTTCCAAGCTGCTATTGCAAGAGCAGAAGTTTCGTCAATCGACCACAACGCCGGACTACCACAACATCCAGCCCCCTTTAGATCGACAAGCTCGATCCCAAGGGTTTCAGCTACTTTTCTTGCAGAAATTTCATAGTTATTCAGTCTGACCGGTATTGTACACCCTAAAAACAATGCATACTTCATGTTTCGATCCTCCTTATACCTATACGTTTATCTAAGCCTGTTGTTTCTGCTATTTTCCTTATTTCGTCAACATTAACTTCAGGTACTGGAGGAAGCCCTAAATCGGCTCTTATCTCGTTTTCAAAATCCGTTATTTCATAGATTCTCCCATTATTGATAACAAGGTTCACGAGTTTCTTAAGTGCCGGATATACGTACCCCTCCTCGGCTGCAATATTCTTTAACATAATTAAAACCTCTGTAGGTTTAACATCCTGTGGGCATCTTTCATAGCACATGTAGCACTCCGCGCATAACCAAATTTCTCTACTTCTAATCACAGATTCTAATCCTAACAAAGCCATTTTAATAACTTGGTGGGGTTTGAGGAATTCAGCGACAGGGCAGCTGGAAGTACATATGCCGCACTGTACACACCAGAGAGCATTAACTCCTAACTCCGTTTTTGCAATCTTGGATTTAAGGTCATAATTCACTTCCGTAGATTTGGAGGGAATTGTAATTTTACTCATAAAATCAAACCTCCCTTCTTAACGGATTTATTCCAAGTTCTTCTATTTGGTGCGTGAATTCCTCAATAATCTTAGCTAATCTTAATCCTTCCCCTGCTGAAGCCCATTCAAGTCTAACTCTCTCTGGCTCCAAACCAACATTTTTTAGCCACTCTTTTACTCGTGATATACGTTCTTCGGCCCTCAGGTTGCCTGAAATATAATGGCAATCACCTGGATGACAGCCAACAATTAACACACCATCGGCTCCCAGCAGAAAAGCATACAAAATATGAAGTGGATCTACTCTAGCACTGCACATTACTCTAATAATTTCAACAGCTGGAGGATATTCGTAGCGGCTTACACCTGCCATATCCGCTGCAGCATAACCGCACCAGTTACAGAAGAAAGCTATAATTTTCACTCGATCTCTTGGCAATGGTTTTTCAAACGCCGCTCTAAGCATGTTTAAAATTTGATCATTTCTGAAGTGATGCATCGTTATGGCTTTCGCTGGGCATTCAACTGAACACGAACCGCAACCTTTACATAGTAATGGGTCAACTTTAGCCACTAACTGTTTATTTGAAGTAAGTTCTAGTTTGATTGCGCCAAATTCACAAACATTTACACATCGACCGCAACCTGTACAAAGTTCTGGGTTAACATCAGCTATGATAGCCTCAGTAATTACTTTTCCTCGCATTAGTGTAGTAAGGGCTCTAGATGCAGCAGCTAACGCTTGGTAAATGCTTTCATCTAATCTCTGTGGACCATATGCTAACCCGCAGAGAAAAATGCCATCAGTAGCAAAATCTACAGGTCTAAGTTTTGGATGCGCTTCCAAGAAGAACCCGTGACTATTAAGAGGAACTTTGAGTTTGGATGCGAGTTCACGGTTTTCTTCAGGAGGTACAATTGGCGTAGCTAAAACAACTTTATCAGCAAGGATTTCTAGATCCACATGGGAGGTGATATCATAAGCATTTACAATAAGTTTTCCATTTTCTTGACGGACTTCAGGTATTTTATCTAAATTGTATCTTATGAAAAATATTCCAAGTTCACGAGCTTGACGGTAGAGTTTTTCACCTTTTACTGGCAATCTTATGTCTCTGTATAGCACATACACGTCTAGTTTTGGGTGTTTATTTTTGATTTTAATTGCTTCTCTTAAAGTCTTTTCGCAACAAACGGTGGAGCAATATGCTCGATCGAAATTCTCACCTGTACCAACACATAGAATAAAGACTATGGTTTCTCCGTTTTTCACGTTGCTATCTATTTGCTGAAACTCGGTTAATGTATAGACGTTATTAAATTTTCCGTAACCATACAAGCCCATTGGTTTAAACTCTTCGGCACCAGTTGCAACAACAATTGTTCCAACTTTAATTTCCTTATTAGCCCCGTTTTGATTTAACTTAACACTGAAATTCCCTATCGATCCCTTGAGATCCTCTATTTTGGTAGAGGAAAGAAGTTCAATGTTTTTATGCTCCCTTATGGAATTAATTAAATCAGAGATCCATTTAGTTCTCTCATCATACCCGTAGAGATGTAGATCATATCCTATTTCCCCTCTGCTTTCAACAAGATATGTTTTAAATCCGCTGTCAGCAATGCTTTTCGCAACTATAAGACCGCTAATTGTTCCACCAATAACGAGTGCAGCGGGAGTAACTTCTATTTCCATCCGTTTTAATGGTTCTAAGAGTCTTGCTTTCGCCACAGCCATTCTAACAAGTTCTTTTGCCTTTTCAGTTGCCTCTTCAGGGTAATTTTTATGAACCCAGGCGACCTGTTCCCTAATGTTAACCATTTCAAATAGGTATGGATTTAGTCCAGCTTCTTCACATATGGCACGAAACAGCGATTCATGTGTTCTTGGAGTACATGAAGCCACTATAACTCTATTAAGTCCATATTTTTTAATTGCTTCTTTAATTCTTTCCGTTCCATCCTTAGAACATGCAAACATTAAATCTTCAGCATGAACAACATTATCAAGATTCTTCGCTTCCTCCACGACCGCCTTAACGTCTACAACGGCAGCTATATTAAGACCGCAGTGACATACAAAAACACCTATTCTTGGCTCTTGATCCAGCTCTTTTTCTTCTCTTACAAGATCTTCCTTACTTAAAGTGCTTTTTTGCCTGTTTACATGTTTTACCCTGCTTGCTGCCTGAGCTGCAGCAGCTAGTGCTTGCATTACACTGTGAGAAATATCTTTGGGATTTTGACATGCACCACATACATATATGCCAGGAACATTAGTATTGACTGGTACACTACCAGTAGACTTAAAGAACCCAAACTCATTTAGTTCTACTCCGAGAATTTCGGCTAATTTGGGTGTATCCTCCCTTGGCACTACTGCGGGACAAAGCACTACTAAATCTACGTCTATGGATTTAATTTCTCCGCTGGGGAGATCAGCGTACCTTATTAATAACTTCTTACTTTTATCGTCCCATAAAACCTCGCTTGGTAACCCTTTTACGTATTTAATTCCATATTCTTCAGAAGCTCTTCTTAATAAATCTTCATGACCTTTGCCAGGTGCATTTAGATCGTTATAGAAAATAAATACATCAATATTTGGGTCGTGTTCTTTCGTGACTATAGCTTGTTTCGTTGCGTACATACAGCAAATCTGTGAACAGTAGTCCTTTATTTTTTTGTTTCTAGACCCAACGCACTGAATGATTGCTATTCTTTTTGGATGTGTTTTGTCTGAGGGTCTAACGATTTCCCCGCCTGTAGGTCCAGCAGCATTCATAAGACGTTCATATTGTAATGAGGTTATAACGTCTTTAAATTTGCCATATCCATACTGTGGCAAGATAGATGGATCTAGGAGGGAAAAACCGGTTGCAACAATTATAGAGGCAACTTCCACCACAAGTTCTTGCGGCTTCTGGTCAAAATTAATGGCATTTGCAGGGCAAACTTTTTCACAGACTCTACAAATCCCTTTAGTAAGATAGAGACAATGATCTTTGTCGATGGTTGCGATATTTGGCACAGCCTGGGGAAAAGGTATATAAATTGCTTTTCTTAAGCCTATTCGTTCTTCAAACTCACTAGGAACTTTAATTGGACATTTTTCTTCACATCTTCGACATCCGGTGCACTTTTCTTCATCTACATATCGCGGTTTTTTAAGTATTTTGACCTTGAATGCAGAACCGTTCTTTACGGGTTTTACATCTACAATTTCAGAATATGTAAGAAGCTCTATATTGGGATGTCTGGAAACATCAACCATTTTGGGTCCAAGAATGCATATAGAGCAATCAAGTGTTGGAAAGGTTTTGTCCAATTGGGCCATGCGGCCTCCAATTGAAGGCTCTTTCTCTACTAGGTAAACTTTAAATCCCTTTTCAGCAAGTTCCAAAGATGCTGTGATACCAGCTACTCCACCACCGATTACAAGTATATTGCCTGTTGTAGTTTCCATTTCAAATTGGCCTCCATTATGCTTTATTGGGGGATGTTAGATTTCTACTCTTTCCCTTATAATTCTTTTGATACCTTCAAAACTAGTTTCTTTTTGTTGGTTTTCTTCGGGAAGTACTGTTTCGTATATAAGGTCACATCCACACTCCAGGCATTCGGAAGGCGTGCCATATCCGATTCGGAAGTGTATATCATCCGATTCCTTTCTCTTTTCGATGATGAGGCCAACATATTCTATCCATGTATAGCCACAATGGGCACAACAGTACCGCTTCTTCCTTAATTCTTTTTCGAGTATATGTCCGATGCTCAATAGGTTTTCACCTCATAATTTCGGATAACTTAGCTGCCATATCCGATTCGGAAGGTATATATTTTTGGAATAACCTGGCCGCTAATAAAGATTTCGTCCGATATATGAGTTATATCATCTGACATTTTTCGCATAATAAAAATTTTAAAGGCGAAGGTAAATGACCTGAAACGTCAGCTTCATCGGATACTATAAGTTTTTAAGTTGATGCGATACTATAATGTCAGATACAGGATTAGTTAAAAAAGGTGGAACTCTTGGCGAAAGCGAAGCTTGATGAGGTTGATATCAAGATATTGAGAATTCTTCAACGAGATGGTAGAACCCCGTTTACATATATCGCAAAAAAATGTAACGTCTCCACTGATACGATAATTAGACGTTTTAACAAAATGAAGAAAATGGGGATTATTTCTGGAACCACAATCTTACTTAATCCTAAAAAACTTGGATATAAACATCTAGCTAGTTTTTGCATAGATGCTAACTACCCCTATATAAATGATGTAATTAATTTCATCCGGAAAATACCTGAGGTACTTATTTGCGTTCCATCGATTGGTAAGTGTAACTTGTTTAGTGTAGCGATTTTTAAGGATATTACCCGTTTAAGCGAAGTTAGAGACCTTATTAAGAGCTATCCACATGTGAAGAGCGTAAGCACGAACATTTGGGTTGGACAAGTCCTACTTTGCCCGGAAAACTTCGAATTTAAATTTTAAAGAGGTGGTATTTACATGGATGAAATTGATTTAGCGATAATCGAGCATCTCAAAAAAGATGCACGCACTTCGTTTAGAGAAATAGCTAGAAAGCTTAAAGTCTCACCAGATACCATAGTAAATAGGTTTAGAATGTTGCAAAAAAAGGGTATAATACAAGGCTCAACGGTTGTAATCAACCCGGAGAAAATAGGTTACAAGGGCATGGTAGTCCTCATGATCGATGCAGAGCCTGAATATTCCACACAGGTTCTAAATAAACTAATTGAAATAAGGGATATCATTTTAGCAACAAAAATCATGGGGGACTGTGATCTAATGGTAATCGGAGTAGTTCGAGATTTTGAACATCTACACGACTTAATTACTAAAGTTGCAACTACTCCACACGTAAAAGACATACAGGTGTCTTTTTGGGTTCGAAACATGAAAATATGCCCCGAATATTTTATCATTTAATTTCATCTAAACAAAGATTATGGAAGTATAAACGTAACTTGCGAAGCACAGAGTGTTTACCTTTAATTAAAATGATTAAGTATCAAATTCGTGCATAGAGACCTTCAAAATTAATGCAAGGGAAACTTATATAGATGAAGCTATAAAGAGGAAAATTATTTAGTTTTGAGGAAACCTCGATGGGATATGAAAAGCAAAATTAAGAAACTGTCAGCTTAGTTTTAAAAAGCTAAGAGGTGAAAGCGACAAAACTTACATTGGAAATTGAAACAAAAGGGATTGCTATTCTACCTCTATGTAAATGACTTTGAATTCTTTTAGGTCTTTGAAGTCGTTGCCTGTGGTTATGATTGTGCCTTTTGCAAGTTCAGCTAAGGCTAAGACGTGACAATCGACAAAGAAAAACTTGTCTCTATATTTACATTTAAAGAAAAGCTGCGCGGCTGTATATTTTACTTTCTTCGACTATTAAGATGTTTGAGGTGCAAATTCGTGTAAGGAAGTCTTCAGCTTTTACTGTGAGTTTAGGAACTAGAACTTATCATAATATTTATTAGGTCTTAGAGCATCAGAAAGTAGAAAATTAGAAGCTAATGCAAGTAAGGGGTGGTTTTATGGGTGAAGAAGAATCAAGACCATACGACTATACTTATGCTCTTAAAGTTAAAGATTCTGGAAAATCTAAAGAGTTTATCGAGACATGGCTTAAAGGCGTATACTACGGGTTACAAACGTTAGATGATGAAACTGCTAAAAAGGTGCTATCGAAATGTGGTAGAGATTGCGCGAAGATTTTCCTAAGACTATATGGGAGAGATTTATCAAAGATGACTTTAGAAGACTGGATAAGAATTTATGGAGAAGCGGAGGGATGCAAATGTGAAAGAAATGGAGACTACATAATATATGAATTTAAGCCTACGAAATGTGAGTGCCTTCTTGTCGAAGAAGGACTTGTAAAGTTAACTCCAAAACTTTGTTCAGCATGCTTTACAAACTGGCTTGAATATCAACTAAGCACCGTAACTGGCAAAAACGTAAAAGCAGAACTAGTCGAAAGCTTAGCAACAGGTTCAAACAAATGCGTCTTCAAAATATGGCTAAAATAGCAAACCTTATTGGAAATGCTTAGAAAAAAACGAAAACATCTAACTCAAAAGTTCCCATATATTTTGAACATCTACTCGCCTTACTTTCTTTACTTAATTATTATTCTCTGAAGTTACAACGAGCCTAAAACGATGTTTCTAACGTTTCACAGATTAATTGGATACGAAAATCTTAGTTCTATGCGGAGTATTTATTACGGAGTTTGAAAGATCATTAATTGAAGAGGTGATATAATATGGATATTGATGAGTGGAGAAGTGTTGGCTCCGATCTTATGGATATTTTGAGGCTTGAAACTTATCCTGTGGCTGTTAAGCTGGTTAAAAGCGACGAAGAATTTCCTTCAAATGTTAGGCGGCCAAATAAAATTTTCGGGTTTAAAATAAATTTGTGTCAGGCTTTTGGTATGAGTAGGAGATATGGGTGGACTATGGGTGTTTCCAAAGACGAGTGTTCATGTAACTTTGCTCGTTTCCTATATGGTTGGGCCTCTTTAGATAGCGAGGATATTTTGGTTGATTTTCTTTTGGAAGCTGGGTTCTTTAAGGATCGCGAAGCGGCTTCAAGGGGTGCTAAGTTTACTGTTGAGAATTGTAAGCTTAAGCCTGGGGAATGTCAGGGTATTCTTACTTCTCCGTTAAATAGGACGAAGATTGAACCTGATGTTGTGTTGATTTACGGTAATCCTACGCAAGCATTTATACTTGTTCACGGCTACCTGTATAATGTAGGTGGGGCTATGGATATTCAGTATACTGGTAGACACGCTTCTTGTGCTCACGGTGTAATTCAAACTTATTTGTCTCAGAAGTTTAACTTTGTTTTACCTGATGAGGGGGACAAGATTTTCGCTGCCACCGAGGATCATGAGGTTATTGTTGCTGTTCCAGCGAAAATGCTCAGTGATGTAGTGAATGGTGTTAAGGAGATATTTGCAAAGAAAGTGATGCGGTATCCGACACCGATTTACATGCGTTTTCAACCAGAGTTCCCAGAGGCTTTCAAAAAACTTGGAGAAAAACTAAAAGAAGTCTAAAAGCGGTCACAAACCATATTTTTCTCTTCTATATATTATCATCATATTTTTCTTTAAGAACACTTACAGGTGGTAAATAC
>JAEOSG010000041.1 GCA_016840485.1 Candidatus Baldrarchaeota archaeon | reverse complement strand
CTAATATAGTTTTTAGTTCAGTTATCATTGACTATATAGGATAATATAGTATTCAATACCATGTTTTTGTTATATATTAAAGGTAAATTTACTTACGGCTACGATCGGAAGATTTATGAGTTAAAATTAACTTTAGATAGCTATAGTTTTCTCATTATTTGCTAAACACCGCATTTATTGGGTTTAATCAAGATTAAAATGGTCACGGCATTCGGCGCCTCGACAATAATCGGGGAGGAAACATATTGGTTACTAAGAAAGTTCAAGTGATCGATTGTGATTATATTATAGGGTCGGGGAATGGCCCAATAATTAGAATATTTGGTAAAGATTTAGAAGGTAAAAGTTGCTGTGTGTATTATAAAGGTTTTTATCCCTATTTTTACGTTAAAACTGTAGATGGCAAGGAAAGAATCGTCGCTGAGACAATTGTAGAGAAGTTCAAAGGTGTTGTGGTAAATATTTCTCTTGAAGAAAAGTATTTGCCTATAGGTTTTCAAAAATCTCCATCTAAGGTATTAAAAGTAACTGTTAATCGGCCAGCTCAAGTTAAAGACATAAGAGACGATATTAAAAGGATAGATGGAGTGGAAGAAGTATATGAAGCCGATATTTTGTTCAAATACCGTTTTTTGATAGATCACGACATTTGGGGTTTTTCTTGGATAGAAGCGAAAGGCAACTATGTTAAAACAACATTAGGTAAGGTGGATTATGAAATAGAAGCAGAAGAAATAAAGCCCATTGAAGAAAATGGAAATGCGCCCTTAAAGATTATGAGTTTTGATATAGAATGTGTACCCCATGACTTAATGAGCTTACCAGATCCATCGAGAGACCCAGTCGTCATAATCAGCCTGGCTTTCCATCCACCATTTATGGGCAGCGAAACAAGAGTTTTAGTTGCAAAATACGTCAAAAGAGCTAACAGTGACATAGAGTGTTTTGAAAACGAAGAAGAGATGTTAAAAGGTTTTATTGATATAATAGAGAAATATGACCCAGATATAATCACAGGTTTTAACATATTAAATTTTGATTTTCCTTACATTGTTAAGAGGTTAAAAAGTCTGAATATAAGTCGGAAGTTTGGTCGAACAGAAGACAAAAACGTAACTATACAAAATGCGGGAGAAAACAATAAGGTATCTGTTCCTGGAAGGGTGGTCGTTGATGTTAGGGCCTTAGTTAAGGCTGACTTCCACTTGAAAAGGTATACCCTAGAACATGTAGCTGAAAAGTTAATTAACGAAGGAAAACTTGACGTAGATTACAAGGATATACCTAAACTTTGGGCAGGAAAAAGTGGAGATATTAATAAACTTATAGATTATGCGAGAAGAGATGCCGTTCTCCCTCTTAAAATTTTACTAGAAAAGCGTTTACTTGATAAATATTTCGAACTTTCAAAAGTAAGCGGTCTGCTTCTGCAGGATGTTATATCAGGTGGTCAATCTAGCAGAGTTGAAGGTTTACTTTTACGTTACGGTAAGAAAAGAAACCTTATAATTCCATGTAAACCTTCACAAGAGGAAATTAAGAAAAGAAGTGCAGAAAGAGAAAAACTTGGCTTAAAAGGCGCCATTGTTCTGGATCCAAAGGTAGGACTTTACCACGGAGACCATATGGTTCTTGTTCTAGATTTTAGATGTCATCCTAAGGGTACAAAGGTAATTGTGAGAGGGAAGGGAGAGGTTGATATTTCTGAAGTGGAAGTGGGTGATTATGTTTTGGGGATTGATGGTTGGCATAAGGTGAAGGAGGTGCATATATATCCTTATAAGGGCTATCTTATTAATGTGAACGGCTTGCTTTGCACTCCAAATCACAAAATTCCCATTTACTATAAGTGGAGTTATCTGAAGGATAGGTTGGCTAAAACTTTGGCTAATGGAGTGGTAAAGTCCGGTTTTGTTATTCGTAATCCAATAAAGTATAATTGTAGGGATGAAAACTCAGACTTATGGTTGTTAAGTGAATTTATTGGTATTGTGTTGGCGGAGGGAAATCTACTTAGAAAGGATGTAAGATATTGGTCTAACGAACGAAATCATTACCGTATTTCAAAACAGTATCGAATTACGATATCAATTTCGAATAAGGAAACAGAATTATTAAACCGAATATTGAAAATTTCTAAATGCTTATGGAACTATAGACCATGTATCAGAATTAAGGACAATGGTTCTTGCTATGATATCATATTTTCTCGTAGGGAAATATATGAAGACGTTGTTACAGTTCTGGATGACGTGGAAAATAAAGCCATTCCAGAAGCTGTTTTAAGAGGATTTTTCGAAGGAGATGGCAGCATTAACCTTGAAAGAAAATCTATCCAGGTTAACCAATCTACAATTAACGAGGAAAAAATAAAACTAATTTGCAAACTACTTGATAAGCTTGGCATTGAGTATTATTTGTGGAAAGGCAGCCCTCCAAGCCTTAGATATACCTCAAAAAATGGTAGATATTCATTAGAAATTCATCGAAGGAAGAATTTAATTAATTTCCTGGTAAATGTCGATTTCATATCAGAAGCAAAGAGAAAACTATTGCGTAAGATTATTGCTGACCGAAGATTATGCACAAAGGATAACTATATTCTAGAAAAGCCAGTAACAAAAATAGAATATTATGAGGGCTACGTTTATGATTTAACTTTGGAAGGTAAACCTTATTATTTCGCTAATGGTATTTTGTCGCATAATAGTTTGTATCCATCATTAATAATGGCATATAATGTATGTTTTACAACCCTCCTAAAAGATGTGAAAGAAGTTAAAAAATATGTTGAAGTTCCAACTGGGGCAAGATTTGTTACAAAGGATGTAAAAGAAGGATTGCTTCCAGAGATCTTGAGGGATCTTATGAACTTTCGTGTTGCTGTTAAAAAAGCTATGAAGGCTGAGGAAGATCCGGAGAAAAAACGGCAATTAGATGCGAAGCAATTGGCTTTGAAAATAATGATGAATAGTTTTTATGGCTATACTGGTTATCTTAGGGCACGTGTTTACTCGCTTGATGTGGCTAATGCGATAACGGCATTGGGAAGATATACTATTGAATTTACTAGGAAAATTATAGAGGAGAAATATGGTCTTGAAACTATTTACGGCGATACGGATAGCGTTCTCATTAAGATTAATACTTCAAGTCTTGATGAAGCAGCAGAAATTGGTGAAAAAATTTCAAAAGAAATTTCTAAATTGCTTCCTCAGCCAATGCTTTTAGAATTCGAGAAAATATACAAATCATTTTTGTTGCTAAGCAAAAAGAGATATGCAGGATGGATGTTTGAAAAAACTCAAAACGGAGAATGGAAAGATAAAATAGATACGAAAGGAATAGAAACTGTTAGGAGAGAATGGTGTGATTTAGTTGGCGAAGTTGTGGAAAAAGTAATAAATATGTTATTGAAGCAGCCGGATGTAAATCTTGTGGTTAATTATGTTAAAGATGTTCTTCAAAAGCTTAAACAAGGTAAAATTCCCATCGAAAAACTAATAATGACTAGAACTCTTTCAAAATCGCCAAAAGCTTATAAGGCAAAACAACCTCACGCCTACCTTGCTTTAAAGCTTGCTAAAAGATCTCCTGGCTCTGCGCCAACCATAGGCGAAAGAATTCCATTTGTCATAGTAAAAGGAAAAGGACTGATAGCAGAGAGAGCAGAAGATCCAAAATATGTTCAGGAGAATAATTTAGAAATAGATGCAAACTACTACATCGAAAAGCAGCTTCTGCCACCTATTGAGCGAATTCTTAAACCACTAGGAATTACGAGACAAGAGCTTTTAACAATCGGAAAACAACGAGAATTAACAAAGTTTGTAGGTTTCAAAGAAAAAGCAGAAGTTAAACCAGCAGAAAGTATATCGGCCCCCAAAGCAATATTAGAAGAGATAATTTGTCCCCATTGCAAAAACACTTTAAAGTTTAAAGATGTCGAAAAAAGGTTCTGCCCTCACTGTTTTAGCGAGATAGATCCTAAACAACTCCTTGAAAATGCCTTAGATGTTGAAATATACAAGCTCTTCTCAACATTTTTAACCCAGCCTCTTGTATGTATGAATTGTAAAAGTTCTTTCCGTCGACCTCCCCTTAACGGAAAATGTCCCAAATGTGGAAGCAGCAATCTAGTTGTACAAATAGACTCTTTGAGTTTCAAAGAAAAAATAAAGACGTTTGAACGTATAATAAACGAGGAAGGCTTGACTCTTCCTAAAAGAAGCTTAGAAATTTTAAAAACATATTCAATAATACCATAAAAATATTGGCTCAAATAGTTCTGTGTTAGGTGTCTTCTTTTGACATTTTGCCTTCAATAAAATTATCTAGGACGACTGTAAGGAAGATTTTTAAAGGTTTATAAGAGTTATTTGCTCTAGAATCTGTATTCTATATATTAACGAGCGAATTTTTATGGCAGACGGATTAGATGTGATATAGAAATGGTAAGCCAGGGAAATTTCGACGCCTATTGTAATTACTCAAACGTAAAAATCTATGTAGAAACATATGGATGCGCACTCAACAAGGCGGATACAGAAGTCATACTTGGAATACTAACAAAAAGGGGCATAAGGGTAGTTGACAGTGTAGATGATGCAACCATAATAATTGTTAATACATGTGGTGTAAAGGCTCCAACAGAGTTCAAGATTTTAAAAAGATTAAGGGAATTAAGGAAATTTTCAAAACCAATTATTGTTGCAGGATGCTTACCAAAGATAAATTTAGAAAAAATTAAAGAGGCTTTACCGGATTATGCAGCTATACTTGGACCAGATAGTTATGAAAATCTACCGGAGATAATTTTACAAATAATAAGTGGACGAAAAGGGATAATTAATTTAGATGAAAAACCTCTTTCCAGATTAACCTTACCATCTGTTAGAACGCATCCGGTAATAGGTATTGTACCTATTTCTCAAGGATGTCTTGGAAATTGCAGTTATTGCGCAGTTAAATTTGCTAGAGGACGTTTAATAAGCTAT
The DNA here is from genome assembly GCA_016840485.1 of Candidatus Baldrarchaeota archaeon. Classification (GTDB taxonomy): domain Archaea; phylum Asgardarchaeota; class Baldrarchaeia; order Baldrarchaeales; family DXJG01; genus DXJG01. Next base: position 15,454 of record JAEOSG010000041.1, on the reverse strand, counting down.
CCTCCTGAGGAAATCGTAAAAAAGGTTAAACAATTGTTATTGGAAGGGTGTAAGGAAATATGGCTTACTGCTCAAGACACAGCCGTTTATGGAGTTGATATAGGATACAGCCTCCCACAGTTGCTTGAAGACTTAGTAGAACTGCCCTATGAGTATAGGATTAGAGTAGGTATGATGAATCCTGCCTACTTGAAACAAATAGTTGACGAATTAATTGAGGTATTCAAATCTCCCAAAATATACAAATTTCTACACATTCCTGTACAATCAGGTAGTAATAGGATTCTGAGGAGAATGAATAGAAGATATACGATAGAAGAGTTTAAAGAACTTGTTAAACTCTTAAGAACATCTCTGGCGAAACTTACGTTGTCAACAGATGTTATTGTAGGGTTTCCTGGAGAAACTGAGGAAGATTTTCAAGAAACTATTAAATTGTTGGAGGATATCCAACCTGATATAACTAATGTATCTAGATTTGCTGTCAGACCGCGAACTGAAGCAGAAAAGATGGATGGGAAATTGCCGGGTTGGAAGATTAAAGAAAGGAGTAGAAAAGTTTCTAAAATTGTCAGAAAAATCTCCTTGCAGAAAAACTTAGAATGGGTCGGTTATGTTGGGGAGGCATTGATTTCAGAAATAGGTATAAAGGGGGGGTTTGTTGCAAGAAACTTTGCATATAAACCAATAGTAGTGATAAATTCAAATGAAATAACTTTGGGTAGTTTTGTAAAGGTAAAAATAGTTGATGCTAATGTAACGCATCTTATTGGAAAAATAATTTAAAAGGTAAATTATGTTAATTTTTCGATAATTTTTTCGACTGGACTTTGATTTAGATGTAAACCCAATTTCTCTTCTTCGATCCCCAAAGCTAGTCCTAACAGTTGGGTATAGTAGAGAACAGGAATTCCAAACTTTTCCCCAACAATTGCTCCTACGGCTTCCTGTTTCGCGCCAAGCATAATTTTGCATGATGGGCAAGAAACCACTAAGCCGTCAACATTAAGGCTTTTTATAGCTTTTAACTTTAGTCCAGCAATGGTAAGAGCACTCTCTGAATGGGATAGCAACAGTCCACCGCCACAACAGTCCAGTTTTTCTGGATAATCGATACTTTCTGCTCCCAGCGCTTTAAGCAAATTGTCTAGTTTTCTCGGCTTCTCAGGGTCGTCAACATTTACAATAGTGCTTGGTCTTAATATATGACAGCCTGGATGAGTTACAAACTTCAATCTGTTTAATGATTTTTTTACGGCTGCTTTAATCTTTTCAACACCTATTTTATCGTGTAGAAAATCTACTGTATGCCAAAGCTTAATATTGCCATTAAATTCTAGTCCTTCCTCGGCAAGTAAACTACCAAGTTCTCTTTTTAGGATATCATCTTTCTTCCAGTAATGAAGTGCCTCTGAAAACGATAAATAACACCCATTACACGGTACAAGTAGTTCATCGATTCCAATCTTTTCGGCAAGAGCAAGATTTCTCACTGCAAGGTAGATGGCCGCTTTTTGATTAACGTTCTTGATCGGTGTACCACAACACGAAACTTGATCTATATCAATTATTGATATATCGAATTTAGGAAGAACCTCTCTTAACGACATTTCATAAGCGTATTGAGAAGTTAGAATCATACAACCCCAATAAACGCCGATTTCCATTTTAGTCCTCCTCCGGGGTTAGGAGAATTAATAAATTATTTTTAAAAATCTCACCGGGCTTCGAGATTTTTGGTAGATTTAGCTCTTTTCTATCATATATTTCAAAGTCTCTCGACGTGACCTTTTGCTCCTCTTGGATTAAACCTACTTCAAGAACCGTACTAACAACCTTAAGATAAGCTTCTGGAACATTAGCCTCCATATCAAAGGCTAGGTTTCTTAGAACTGTTATTAGATCACTTGGTGCTGCGTCTTGAGGACATCTTTCTGTACACTTTAAACACATCGCGCATGTCCATATTATTCCTGATGTTATTAATTCATCTATAAGCCCTAGTTTAACCATTGTTACGATCTGATGGGGTTTAAGTTCAAGTAACTTCATCGAAGTGCAACCACTAGTACAACGCATGCACTGGAAACAGTTATAAAGTTCGTACCGTCCCTTTTCGATGGCTTTTGACCTCAGTTCAACGTTCATTTTTGCTTCAGACATTAAATCTACTACTGTCATTTTAGAACACCTTTAATTCTCTTGGAAACGAAAATCATGTTTTCAAGCTAACAACATTTAAAACTAAATTAACATAAAATATTTACCCCTTATAGTATGTGTGAGAAGGGTTATCGTTGTTTGATCAATAAATGTAAACACTTGAAGTTTGAAATTGTAGTAGAAGTATCTTAGTTGAAGTTTGAAAACCTATGTTATGACTTTCGAAAACATGACGCGGGTGATCTTATGGAACCTCTTAAGTTTGATGAAAAATCGGTTTTGATAATTGGTGGTGGAATAGCAGGTCTCCAAGTGGCTAGTGACCTAGCGAAATTTGGGATAAAAGTATATCTCGTTGAACGACTTCCCAGTTTAGGCGGCCATGTTTCTCTACTTTCTACTGTTTTTCCAACGTTAACCGACGCGGACAAGATAGTGTTACAAAAGATATCTGAAGTTTCTAACTATTCCAATGTACAGATTTTAACCAACGCAGAGGTAAAAGAAATAAATGGAACTTTTGGTGATTTCAAGGTAAAGGTTGTAAAGAAGCCTAGATATGTCGACGAAAAAAAGTGTACAGCGTGTGGAAAATGTATTGAAGTCTGTCCTGTTTCGGTACCCAAGGAATATGAAATGGGGTTATCGTATCGGAAGGCTATTTATATGCCGCTTAATGCTTTTCCAGAAGCTTATCTTATTGATGGAAACAACTGCATTCATTTTAAGGGTAATGAGTGTAAGGCTTGTGTTGAAGCCTGCCCTGAAAATGCAATAGATTTCTCTCAAACTCCCATTGACATAGATTTGAAAGTAGATGCGATCGTACTTGCAACCGGCTTTGAACTTTTTGATGCGAGAAAAATAGCCCAATATGGTTATGGTACTTACAAAAATGTAATTACAGGGCTAGAATATGAACGATTAGCTCATCCGAAAGGACCAACAAATGGAAAGATAGTTAGGATAAGTGATGGGAAAGAGCCTAAAAGCGTAGTTTTCCTGCTATGTGTTGGTTCTAGAGATAAAAAATATCACACATATTGTTGTAGAATTGGCTGCCCAAACGCCTTAAAACACGCATATATTTTAAAGAAACAATACGGTGAAAATGTTGACGCTTACATTTGTTATATAGATATTCGAACATCTGGTAAAGGGCTTGAAGAGTTTTATCAGGAAGTTAGAAGAAGCGGTATTACCCTTATTCATGGACAACCATCGGACATCAGACCGCTACCAGATGGCTCGTTAAACGTAGAGATTTTTGACACGGCAACGCATAAATTACTATCTGTAATAGCGGACCTTGTCGTGCTGGAAACAACCATAACACCATGTACAGCGATACGAGAAGTTCTCAATCTACCTTTAAGTCAATACGGTTTCTTCCAAGAGAAAGACATGAAACTTAATACTACGGAAACCCCAACAAAAGGAATTTTCCTAGCAGGAACTGTTCAAGGACCAAAAAATATAACCGAAACCCTTGAACATGCCTCAACAGCTGCATTAAGAATTATAGAAGCGCTTATAAAGCTATAATCATAGCTTCATGTCTCAAAACCTAGTAGGTTTAAAATGTTGCAGCAGTCTTACGTATTTAAGTTGGCATTTCGAAATGTTCTAAATAATCATTTTCCAACAACTACATCCTTAATATTGGCATATAATACTGGTGAAATAACGAACAGTAAAATAGTTAATTTTTTATAAAATGTCGTTCGATATATCTCCGCTAATAAATAAATAATTATCAAAGTTTAAAAAATGGCGTGGTGAGGGTTTTGCCTACGATAATAGTACCTTTTAAGCAAATAGTTGATATTAAGGAAATTAAAGTGGATCCCAGTACACAAACACCAGTAACAGTTGGCATTCCGAGAAAAATAAGTGATGTAGATAAAAACGCGCTGGAGGAAGCAATAAAGATAAAGGAAAAACATGGAGGCAAGGTAATAGCCATTACGATGGGGCCTCCCGAAGCTAAGACAGCGCTTAGAGAAACATTAGCCATGGGAGTAGATGAAGCTTATCTACTAAGTGATCCCATATTTGAAAACTCAGATACGTTGGCGACTGCACGTGTACTAGCGAAAGCTATAGAGAAGCTAGGGGAGTTTGATTTAATAATTTGCGGAGAGATGACGCTTGACGGTCTTTCAGCACAAGTTGGTCCAAGACTTGCAGAACTCTTAGGCATACCGCAGATTACCTACGTAAGAAAAGTTACTATAGAAGGGAATAAAGTAATTGCCGAGAAAGACTTAGAAGAAGAATATGAGACAGTTGAGGCAGAAATGCCAGTTCTCTTGACAGTTACAAGAGAGATAAACGAACCTAGGATACCTTCACTAAGAGACATTATGAAAGCATCAAGAAAGCCAATTAACACATGGACAGCAAGCGATCTTGGGATTTCTAAAGAAGATGTCGGAACTGAAGGGTCAGCCGTGCAAATACTCAAAGTCACAGTTCCAAAAGTTGAGAGAAAAGGTATCATTGTAAAGGCTGAAACCATAGAGGAAGCTGCAGAAGAGCTTGTGAAGATGATACTTAAGGAGGGCGTATTAGGGGGGTAATGATATGAGTTCAAATGAATTTAAGGGTGTTATGGTTTTCTCCGAGGATTTTGAAATTCTCTTGGAATTGCTAGGTAAGGGAAGAGAACTTGCTGACAAACTTCAAACAGAATTATCAGCGGTATTAATAGGCCATAACATTGAAGATGAACGAGGAAAAGAACTTATTAAATGTGGAGCCGACAAAGTTTACGTGGTTGACAATCCTCTTCTAGAACAGTTTAACGTAGAGCCTTATACAGATGTTCTTTCAAAATTAGCCAGCGATTACAAGCCAGAAATAATTTTGATCGGTGCTACGAAAAGAGGAAAAGAACTTGCCCCAAGACTTGCAACAAGATTAAACACAGGATGCATGACCGAATGTTCAAAGCTGGATATTGATGAAGAGGGAAGATTAGTGGTAAACCGTTTAGTGTATGGAGGTTCATCCATTGCAATAGAAGTATCTCGCGTAAAGCCGCAAATAGCAACAGTTCCACCACATGTATTTGAAAAACCTGCACCAAGCGATAGAACAGGCGAAGTAGTAAAGGTTGAAGTCGACGTAAAGGAACCTAAAACTAAGGTTGTAGAAAGAAAAAAGAAGGAAATTGTAGGAGTAAGGCTGGAAGAGGCCCCAATAATCATTGCGGGTGGAAGAGGACTAAGAAGCAAAGAAGATTTCAAGTTACTAGAAGAATTGGCAAAGGTTTTAGGCGGCCAGGTTGGGTGTACAAGACCCATCGCAGCTGACTATGGATGGTTCACAAATTGGATCGGTATCTCAGGTGTTAAAATTAAACCAAAACTTTACATAGCGGTCGGCATCTCTGGAGCTATTCAGCATACAGCGGGTATAATGGATTCGAAGATAATTGTAGCAATAAACAAAGACGAAGAAGCTCCAATATTCAAGGCAGCAGACTACGGAATAGTTGGCGACCTCTACAAAGTGGTTCCTGCTCTAACAGAAGCTTTCAAAAAACTACTAAAATAATAAATTCTATTTATTTCTTCCAGTTTCCTCTGATTTTATTTAAGAAAATAAAAAGTAAATTGTATTGTTTTATTTGTAGGGTACGTATTCTCTTCCGAGCAGTTCTCTTGCTATGATTATTCTTTGGATATTTAGTCCTCCTTCAGCGCCAACACAGTAGGACATAATTCCTCTTAGTCCCATTTCAAGTGGACATTCTTTTGTGTATCCGTAGGCGCCAAGCCATATCATAGCCTTCTCGAATGTTCTGAATGCTAGAGGTGGTCCTAACAGTTTTACTGCTGATATGAACTTTGAAACTTCAAGAGGATCAAATCGTCCAGTGCTGTATTTTTCATTAACCATCCATGCAGCTCTATAGACAAGTGCTCTAAGCGCTTCATTTCGAGCCCATAAGTCTGCCATTTCGAATTGTATTCCTTCGAATTTTGCTAGGGGTCTTCCGAACAATATACGTTGTTTTGTGTAATCCATTCCGATTTCTAGTGCGCGTTGCGTTGCTCCTACCGATGTTGCACCGATGAGAAGTCTGGCTAAGTCAAATCCTTCCATTGTGTAGTAGAAGCCTTTGTTTACTTCTCCGAGTACATAATCGTCTGATAATCTGACATCGTTCATTACGAAACCGCCAGTGGAGATACCCATTCTACCCATGTCATCGTATCTTTTCGTTATCTCTACTCCAGGAGCATCTATGGGCAGGAAGAATGCGGTCATACCTCTGTGGCCGAGTTTGGGATCAGTTCTCGCTATGATGAAATATCCACCGCCCATCTTTTTCGCTTCTTCGGTGCCGCTAATGTATATTTTTTCACCGTTGATTACCCATTCATCTCCTTCCTTCTTAGCAGTTGTTTTAACCGATGCTATGTCTGATCCGCCACCAGGCTCTGTAGTTGCTATACCTACGAAAGCTTCTCCCTTTATTGCTTTTTTGATATATTTTTCTCGAACTTCTTCGGAACAATATCTGTCAACAATATAGCCCCATGAGGCTTCAACTAGGAAGAAAACTGGAACAGCTATGCTAATATCTGCGTATGCCAATTCTTCTGCAGCTATACAGGCAGTAACCCAATCGGAACCAGTTCCGCCGTGTTCCTCTGGAACAGTCATTAGAAGTAGTCCTAGATCTGCCATGCCTTTTACAACATCCATGGGCATTTCTTCTTTTTCATCCATCTCTCTAACTTTTTCTAGGCTTAAATTTTTTTCACACCATTCTCTAACGGCTTGTCTAAATAGTTCTTGCTCTTCTGTGAATGAGAAATCCATGACAAAACCTCCCCAAATTTTAGCACTAATTGCTACAGCTAACTTATTCGTTTCGTCATAAAAAATTTACTAACTTCTTTTCCAAGTCGAATCTATACATAACTCAATGTTAATCGTGATAAAGGAAATGTATCAAACACTTTAACAAAATTTTCTTTAAGTAATTTATCACATTTCATTCCTGCCGAAAAGGAAAAAATTTAAAGAAAAGGGCAAATAATTGCTGCAAAATATTAGAAACTTATAAGAAGTACCGATATATTTGCCGTAAAACGACATTCCACTACTATATTAAATCAATTTCGTTTGCAATAGAAAATATAAAAATGGAATTATATAGGTAAACTATAACCTAAAATTTAAGTGATGTAGATTATTATTGAAAATAGGCTACCCAGTGCTGTGCGGGGGTGGCCGAGCCAGGTCAAAGGCCAAAAAAGACCGCCTACAGGCGCAGGACTGAGGCACCCACTCCGGGCTCGAATCCTGTGGCGTAGGCCTGCGTGGGTTCAAATCCCACCCCCCGCACCATAGAACCCTCAGTTCTATTATCTAATACCTTAGAATTGTCACGTAATCGTTAGTATCCTAAATTTATTGTTAATGTTTTTGCCAAACATATATAAGGTAAGAAGAAATTCGGTGATGTGTAATATCTTTAACTAGTAACTTAATTCTCCTTGAGAATACCATTCATCCGTGGATATTGATAGCTGATTCATTTTATAGTCCCGTAAAACTAAGAATAAGTTAGAGGAAGGCTTATATTAAAACTACCAAAAAGGACAGCTACGGGAGCTGTTAACTATTAATTATATATCAAGAATTTATTATTTTCGTCATGAAACCATGTTAAATCAATCTTAAATTGCGTGTCACCCGTTTTTCAATTTCAGTGTAAGATACCAAGTACAAAAAAGGTGACGAATTTATACGGTCTGAACGTGTCTATTACTTGATTAAAATAAAAAAACTCAATATATTAAGGAAGATAAATTTAAAAATCAAATCTAATATAATATATAACGAAGAAAAAGAAAGAGAGAACTCGTGGGGGTGATCACCATGTGGGTGACACCCCACGAGTTCTTATGGGGTGACAGACCACCCCCATAAGCTTTTTGCTACCAAATTTTTTAAAGTGATTTATCTCAAATACGTACGATCTTGTTTTTGAAGATTAGCTATAAATTAGGCACTTTGATATTGAACTGCTAGTTTTAATAAAAGATAGGGAAACAAAAGGTGAAAATATTCACTTTCGGTCTTAGATTCTTAAGTTCCTTTCAATTTAATTGGTGGCTCTTACGCAAAAGAGATAGTAATAATCGGATGTTCTTTTAATTTCCTTAAACATAAACTCCGTGTTAAATTCAATTATCATTATGTTACGATACTTCAAATTCAAGTACATTGTTGCTGTAATTTAAAAAGAAGCCAAAGGTTTAGTGAAGACACTATCCAGTAGGATTCATCAAAAACTTTTTGATACTTATTTTGGTGGAGCCGCCGGCGGGATTCGAACCCGCGACCACCGGATTTCTCGTTTATTACTGCTGATATTTTATTACGAGTCCGGCGCATTTGGCTATTTTTATCTACCAGCTGTGCTACGGCGGCATTTCCTATTTTTTTAAAGTAGGTAAAAACTTAAAGTTTTCGTCTAACATTTACATTTGTGATATCTTTGTGGTGGTGTTTGTTTGAAGGTCAAAGATCTTGGCGAGCGAGACTTAATTGAACGTTTTTTCGAAATTATGGATAAATGTAAAAACAGTGCTTTGCCTTGGGGAGATGATGCTGTAGGTTATTTTATTGATGATGACCGTGTTTTGATTGTTAATGTTGATATGCTTGTTTGGGGCACCGATGTTCTTCCTGGAATGTCTTTTAGGCAGGTTGGACGAAAGGTTGTTACGATGTGTGTTAGCGATGTTGCTGTTAAAGGCGCTAAACCGCTAGGTGTTCTCGTTTCCATCGGAATACCGAAGAATTTCCATGTTAAACATGTCGAGGAGATTATTAGAGGTATTAATGAAAGTAGCCATGAATATGGAACATGTTTTTTAGGCGGAGATACTAATGAGTGCGACGAGGTTGTTTTAGACGGCGTAGCATTTGGCGTGGTGGATAAGAGAAATTTAGTTTCTCGAAGTGGAGCGAAACCCGGTGATATTTTGGCCATTACTGGATATTTTGGCTATACTGCCGTAGGATTTAAAATTTTGCTTGAAAACCTTTCTGCTCCAAGCAATTTGATGAAAGGCTTCTTAGATGCTGTTTATAATCCTAGGGCGAGAGTAAAGGAAGCAGTTTCATTAGCTCAAAGTGGGGCGTTAACGTCCAGTATTGATAGTAGTGATGGTCTTGCATGGTCGCTATATGAGTTGAGTAAGGCCAGTAATGTTGGTTTCATTATTAGAAATTTGCCAGTTCCTAGGGAAATTGCTATTTTTGCTGAAGATCATAATTTAGATCCTTTCGATTTAATTTTATATGGTGGGGAAGAATTTGAGCTTGTAGTAACCGTGAAACCAGATATGTGGAATGAAGCCGTAAAAGCTGTTGAGAAGGTAGGAGGAACCCTTATTAAAATAGGGGAAGTAACAAAGGAAAAGAAGATAGTTCTCATAGATGAAGAAGGAAATGAAAGAAGAGTAGAACCTCGTGGATATGAACATTTTGCCCACAGTTGAGGTGAACAAAATAGTGAAAGTAGTTTTGTTAGATGGATATGTGGATGAACCTACATGTCTTGGCGTACCTCCCTATATTTCTCCGTATATAAGGTATACAGCAGGAGCTGTATGGACCGCGAATCCACAGGCTCAGATAAGGTATTTTACTATTGATGAAGTTAGAAAAAATGTAGAATCTTTCTATAAGGTAGTAGAAGATTCTGATCTATTCATTGTTGTTTTTGGGGTTTCTGTTCCAGGAAAATATCTTGGAGGAAAACCAGCAACACCTAAGGAAATCTATGAATTAACATTGAAGATTGAGAAACCTGTTAAAGTTGTTGGAGGACCAGCTGCAAAATTTGGAAGCGGCGTTAGAGGTGGTATAGTTGTAAGAGGTACGGGCATGTTTGAAGAAGTTTTTGATTTAATTGTTACCGGAGATTTAGAAATAGTAATTCATGATTTAATTTTAGAGAAATTGAAAGTTAATAGGGTTGATCCTACTCGCATTAGAGAAACTGCACATAGCATTTTTGAATATGCAGTTAAAGGGGCAAGAGTGGTTACGCAACACCCAAGGTATCCGAGAGTTATCTGTGAAATCGAAACTTATCGTGGATGTAGCCGAAAAATTACGGGTGGATGTTCTTTTTGCACTACTGCCGCATACTATGGTTTACCAGATTTTAGACCTGTAAAAGATGTTGTGTCTGAGATAGAAGCGATATATCGACATGGTGTAAAGTATTTTAGGCTTGGTAACCAGCCGGATCTTTTTGCATATCAGGCAAAGGGCGTAGGAGAACTAGAATTTCCAAGGCCGAATCCAGAGGCTATTAAAAAACTGTATCAAGGTATTAGAAATGTTGCTCCTAACTGCTATTTATGGATGGATAATGTGAATCCTGGCACAATTGCGCACTATCCCGAAGAATCAAGGGAGATCGCGAAAATAATTGTGACATATAATACACCGGGGGATGTTGCAGCCTTTGGCATAGAATCAGCGGATCCGAAGGTAATTAAGTTGAATAATCTCAAGTGTACTCCGGAGGAAGCTATGAAAGCAATAGAAATATTAAATGAAATTGGCAGAGAAAGAGGATGGAATGGTTTACCTAAACTTTTGCCCGGGTTAAACTTCGTTTTTGGGCTTATAGGGGAAACAGAAAAAACCTATGAATTAAACTATTTATTTTTAAAAGAAGTCTTGGAAAAAGGTCTTCTTGTTCGCAGAATAAATTTGCGGCAAGTACTTGTGTTCCCAGGAACAAGAATGTGGAAAGTAGGGACAACATTCCTACGGAGAAATTACCATCTCTTTAAAAAGTGGAGTAAAAGAATAAGAGATGAAATAGATATTCCAATGTTGAAAAAGGTAGTGCCAGCAGGAACTGTCCTCAAAGAAGTCATAACAGAAGCCTATTTTGGGAAAAGAACATATGCAAGACAGTTGGGTACATATCCGATAACCACTGTGATCCCCGATGAACTACCCTTGAACACGATGCTTGACGTAAAAGTCATAGATCACCAAGCGAGATCAGTAATAGCAATACCCTACCCCCTCGATATAAACAAAGCATCAATAAAAATCCTCTCCGCAATACCACAAATAGGCAAGAAAAGAGCCGCAAGAATAATAAAAAACAGACCAATAAAAAACCAAAAACATCTCGAAACCATCCTAGACAACAAAACACTAGCAAAACAAATATACCAAAACTACATAACAAAAAAATAAAAACCATAAAGTAAAAACTTTACCAGTAAAATTATGATTGTTATCTTCATTTTAGCAATTCCTTAGACCCCCTTTAGTTCTTCTTCTAGTTCTTCTTTAGTTTAGACCGGTGACCATATGTTTTTCCATGTATATATTCTATAAATTTCCATATGGTTGTGCATGCCACTTTTGCTCCCTCTTCCACACTTATTAATCTTTCTACTGCTTTTTCTAGTTTATGTTCTTTAATTTTTGATAAAATCCATTTTCGAACTAGTGTTGCCCTATCCACATTTTTCACTTGCAATTTCCTCTAAAACTTTCATATCCTCTTCATTAAGCTCTCTTTTCAAAACATCAAGAAAACTTCTAGGCCTACTTTTACAACGTTCCAACTTCCGTTTAACAATTTCAACCTCACATATTTTCTTTAATTCTTCCAGTTCATAGCCACTTAAATCACGAGTAATCAGAAAATACAGATAAACATCGTTTTTTCGATCTCAAAACATCTATTTAAAACACCCATACCATTAAGCTTTTTTCTAATGGTTTCTCCAACTTTTCTAGGCGCTCTAACACACAAGACAGAGGACTTCAAAATAATCACCAATTCACAGCACCAATACTCTTTATAAATTAGCTTAACATTATAACGCAAAGATAGTTTTATGGTTATGACACCTTAAAAACCCTACAAGGAGCAGAGTTCAATTGCCTTTCTCAGATTTCTTCATGGAGATTCATGTACGAGTACTGAGTAATGGAAAGATAATTACAAACGTCATCTTGAGCTGTTCTTAACTTACATGTCCTATCTAAATACGTCTTTAAAATGGGTTATTGTGAAGTATCTTAATCCAATGATGTTGTCTTCTGACAATTTTGAAGCCAAAACGACTATACATTTTTATCGCATCAGATAGGACTAATCCTGTGTCTGCAATAGCTTTGGAGAAGCCTTTTTGACGTATGTTTTTTAGAAGATGATAAAAGAGAGTGTATCCAATACCCCTTTTTCTATACTCTGGTAGGACTCCTGGGATGCCTAGACGATAGTTATTACCGTTAAAATCCATAACACCAACAACCTTCCCTTTGTATTCTGCCACAAGAATAATTTCATAATCTGAACTCTTTAAATAGGAGAGAACTTGTTCCGATGATGCTTTTGGTCCAAAGGGAGACCAAGGGGCACTTTTCCTAAATATTCCAGCAATATCTTCGGCGTCCTCTTCTCTTGCAGGTCTCACATTTACATCCAAGTTAAGTCTAACATGTTTTATAGGCTCACTTAGGTTTAGCTCCGCATATACAGTATCACAGCGCCACGGTTTCGTTTCAGAATAAGGTTTGTAGTAGAAAAAGTCTTTATGAACAAAGCCTAACCTACGTAAAAGCTCTTCCGCGGCATTATTGTCGCTATAAGTCACAACTACAACAAGATCTGCTCCCAAATCTTCAAAGTGCTCCACTATTTTTTGGATAAGAGTCTTTGCTACTCCTAGCCGTCTATAGGGTGGAATAACTGCGATCTTACTTTGCCCCATGTCACGATCTGTATGGACGAAGAGAAGTTCGTTGAAATCCCTTTTTCCATGCACTAGTTCTAAGCGACAATGTGCATATCCAACAGCTTTGCCATCCACCTCGGCGATCCACAAAGATTCTCTATGTGCATGATTTTCCTTGATCCATGCAGAAACGTCCTCAGGCTTTATATAGCGATAGTTGTATTCTTTTCCTAAAGCTTCAATCCACCCTTTAAAGGCTGCATTGTGGATTGAGGCAACTACTCTTTCTTCCCCTGAAGTAAAAGGCCTGACTTTAATATCTTTCATGTCTTTTTCACTTTAAATGTCAATATATGTGTTTAGTGATTAGTCGATGGAGGATTTAAAAATAGCCTTTGCAGTTTTCAATCTGACTTCCGATTTTAAACAAAAAACGAGTTGACCCAATATATCACTTAGAATATATTGGTCTAGCATTTATAAGCAATAAAAGTTCGCACTTTTTCCCTATTAATGGGGATTACATCTAAATTCTAGGCATTGGAAGTGACATCCTACCCTCTTTTTGACGCTACAGTTTTAAAGCATTCATAAAAATTATTTATACTCATAAACTTGTACTCTTCACGGCGTCGGGAATAAACGTAGTTAGGTTGCATAAATACATAAGTATCATAAGTTTGAGACTATATAATAAGAGCCATAAGTATAAATATGAAATTATGAAAAATCAAAATGTAGAAAACCATTGAAACCATAAAACACTTGGAAAATAGAAGGTGGAAATCTAATATTTTAGGAAAGACATTAGCATTGTGTTTGGTTCTAGGGTGCGAGGTGGGTTTTATTTGTTTATTTTTGTGGGAACCATCCTTCTTTTTTCATTGTTTCTGTTGTGATTTTGTTGCTTGGGCCGTCTCCTCTTGCTACAAAGACTCCAACGTTTTCGCCGGCTGCTTCTGATATTTGTGCAACGTCTTTGTGTGCGAATCCTGGGCAGAGGAGGATTGCTTGGATGCCTTCTTCTCTGACAAGTTTTTTGCATACTTCGATTGCTTGTTTTTGATTTTTGACTACTACTACATGGAGTTTGTAGTATTTTGGTGTTTCGATAATGCATTTGTGTTTTTCTGCATCTGCGTCTGGGGCATGGGCGAGGAATAATACTTTAAATGCTACTTTTATCACCCCCTTATTGCAGTTTTACAGGGATATTTCATTTAATAACTTTATTGAAATTTTAATTTTTTAAACGGTTTTCAGACTAGTGTTTGATGTTGCTTAGATTGTTAATGTTTGTGGTTTTTCCTGCTGTTCTTGACGCCCTAATTTCAATGTTCATAGACATAACCCTTAAAATAATTAAAAACGCTTACTAAATCTTAAATTTCACGGTATATTCATAATTCCACTAGGACCACCAATAATATATTACAGTTAATATGTTTTCAGACTCCACTCCTTAATATATTTAGCTAACGCTTCAACAAATTGTTTGAACTCTTAAGAGTCATTCTTAAACAAGGTCCTTAAACCCAAGTAAAACTAAGAGGGAAGTACTGGTTAGCCGCATAACCTGTGAAAAATTTTATTTTTGTTGGAAGAAATTTAATGGAGGATGTTGCGGTAAGTGGTAAATATCGTTAGGTTGTGCTGGCGAGTTTATCTTCACCTATTTCATTGAGGTGGTCGTTTTTGCCCGCTAAAATTGAAATTAGGGCGTCAAGAAACCGGGGAGAAAGAATGGATGTTATAAGTGGAACGGTTTTTGATAAGCATGGTAATACTGCAAGCTTTGTCATTCGTAGTTGGAGATTAGATGAGATAAATTTCTACGTATCAAGGGATACCTTGGTTCGAGTTGTCTACGACCTTTCCGCAAAAATATTGAAAAAATATGCCAAAATTGTTTCTGGACCAGTAATAACTGGAGAATCTCCACCAGGCATCTACAATTATAGTCATGAAATAAAGTGGATACATTCAAAATGGCTGGTTTAAGTTGGAGACGTTGCCCAAAGAACCCAAGAAAAGAGTAGAAGAAGTAGAGAAAGTTGCAAGGAAAGTTATGGATGAAATTTGGAAACTATCTTCTGAAAATGAAAATAACATTTAGATATTAAATGTTAACAACCTTAGTGGTGTGTTTAAGGATGCACAGGAAGGTTCATGCCAAAATAGCTAAGGCTTTATTTAAGAAATAATACACACAATTTGGAAAAAATATCCGAACCAAGTAGAAGAAAAAATAGAAAAAATTTGGGACAAACTAAACGAATATACCATTGAAACCATCGAGTGGCTTGCCCTCGAATCCTCCAAGATGGTTCTAAAACTAACCCCAAAACTCAAAGAAAATTTATACAACGAAACCTACAACGAAATCTACAAAGAACTCAGCACATCAGCCGCACTAACACTACTATACATAGGAATAGACTACCCACAGCTAATCGAAGACACACTACCCAAAATAACAGAATACCTCACCCACCCATACGAAGAAGTCTACGAAAACCTAAGCGACAACCTAA
>JAEOSG010000144.1 GCA_016840485.1 Candidatus Baldrarchaeota archaeon | reverse complement strand
AATCTAGACAACACTTATCAAATAAAGGAGAATAAAGTTGCTTTAGACCAAAAAATTAATTAACAAAAAGAAATATATTAAAATGGGAGAAAGGGGGTTTGAACTTATATACTTTAGTATTAAACAATTAGTTGTGCGATTAATGGTGACAAAGTATGATAAGATCTGGTCTAGATTTAATAATACTCCTACTTTATGCCAAAAATAAAGAAAAAATTGAAGGAGTTACCAGACTTACAAAATTGTTATTTTTATTAGTGGAAAACCATTTCAAACAACTTAAAAAGGAGTTTAATTTTGAACCATGGGACTATGGACCATGGTCCTCTCAAGTAATGGACTATCTGGAAACAGAAAAAGACTTAAATCTAATAAAAATCGAAGAAAGAGAACTTTCACCACTAGAAGAAAAAGACTACGACTATATTAAAACAGAGCTAGAAGCATCCGAAATTCTAGAATTAGAAGAAAAGAAAATAAAAATATTCTCCTTGACCAAAAGAGGAGAAAAAATAGCCCACCACCTCCTACAGAAAATATCCCCCGAAGACCTAAAAGCAATAGAAGAATTGAAAAAACGATTCAATAAAGAACCACTAAAATTCCTAATCGAGCACATCTATAGAAGATTCCCACAATTTACAATAAAATCCTTAATCAAAAAAAGGATACTCCCTTCACCTGGGCTTGAATTTAAAGAAAAATTCCCCTCATCAAAAATTGACAAAAAACTGTTCAGACCTGTAGGAATACTTCCAGAACTAAGCGTCGAAGAAGAGAAAAAACTTCTAAAGCACGTCATCTCAGAGAGGTTTTAAAATGATATTAGTTGACGTGAACATTTTCATAGATATTTTCAGAAGAAGAAAAGGATGGACCTACAGCCTTGAAATCATAAACAGAGTTAGAAACAGAAAAATCAAAGGCCATATCTCCGCACTAACAATCCCCATTTTTCCTGACTAAATAGTTTAGAAGACATACTATGTGGTTAAATACTGATCTAACATTTTCTTCAGCTGCCTCTCCTATTATATCGATGATTTCATCTTCTGCCACCACCTGCTTGGCTTCCGAATATTTTGAAACCTCTTGATCATCTATTTTCCCCTCTAATAACATTAACTTAACCGCATGATCTTCAATACAATGTTTTGTGAAATTAAATTCTTTAATACCATTCACAGCTACAACTAAAGGTAAAACTCTAGAATCCACCTTAACACACAATTGAAATACATGATCACATTCAGCCAAAGGCTGTGGCTCATCAACCTGCAACTCCTTAGACCTCAAACTATTAACAATACTCCTAACCCTATCAATAAAATCCATAGTCTCCGCGTTCACCAAAACCAATAACGCCTTCAACTTCCTTGAAATCCTAGCAAGTAACGCTATTACACCAGTCAACTGCGGCACTAGATTAATACCCTCACAGTCAGTTAAACCTAAAACCAACCTAACCTCAATTCCCAGTTTTCTAATCAGTGCTTTAACAACTCTGACCTCCGTTTCACCTTCACATAACAATATAACATCAAGTTTCTTAAACTTATTAAATACTAATTTGTAAAATGTTTCTTCGCCGGGCTTTAACTGTATAAGCATCATACCACATCCAAAAACCTTGGATCTAAACCAAGCTTTAGTAATGTGTTAATGTCAATGCGCTCTAGGACCCTGACGTCAACAAATCCTTCAACATTGCGTTCAAGGAAAAATATCTTCAACCTTAACCCTACATCCTTGCAGAGTTTTTGTAGAATTTTAAGAAGTTCAACACTGTGAGTAGACATAAATAATTGAAGTTTTCTTTCTTTAGCTACCTTTAAAACAAAATTCATAACTGCTTTAAGACCCCCCGGATGTTGATGACTTTCAGGCTCCTCTATTAAAACAGCAGTATTATCTAATGTAAGCAATATTGACGCCATCAAAATAGCACTTCTAGCACCATCACCAAGATCATCAACCCTAACAGTTGTCTTAGAAAGCTTCAATGCAAGAACTTTATCGCCACCTATAGGCATATACGTAATATCTTCAGCATCAGCTTCAAACTCCTCCCTAACCATGCCAGTTATGAATTTATCCAACCTTTTAGCCAAAATCTTAGACCAAGTAACATCCTCAACACGCTTCGGATCAGCCAAAATGTTCGAATCAATAAAAACTATCCCCTCAAGAAAACCAATAATGTCAGCGTATAGTTCAATAAACCTAGCTCTGAGATTTTTTCCTATTAAAGACCTAGATGCTATTGAGAGGAGTTTATTATCAGAGTAATTGTAATGATCGTACTCTATAAGGGCAGTTTCAGATAGCAGTCCTCCTGGTATAGGTAACCAAACATTTCCTTCCCCGTCAAACCGTATTAACTTAAATTCAAGCTTATCATTATTTGTAAATGTAAATTTCATTTTAACATCTCTGGTTACATCCATTAAGAACCACAATACGTCTCTAGAACTAATCCAACTACCCCTGCCCGTCCTTCTTGAAATAACATAGTCCATCTTTCTTGCATTATGCAGTTTGTCATAAGAATCAACCCAAGCCGAAGCTAAGTAAATAGATTCAAGAACCGTTGATTTCCCAGAGCCATTCCTACCTATGAGTACATTAACATCAGCAAAATCACCCATCGAACACTCCCTAATACCTCTAAAATTCCTAATAGTCACAGATTCTATAGGCATGATCTATGACAGCCTCCCTTATCTTTTACTCGCAAACTCACATATATGTATTCTTGCTAGCATTTATCATCTTTGCCGCTATTACACTCCTAGTTCATGCCATTCTCTACATAAGGTTACCTAGTGAAATACTCGGATACGACTTAGTTATAGCAAGAATACCCACAAATATCAGCTTAAATACTCTGCACGATGTATTAAATGATCCACTTATAACAGTAGACAAAACCATAACCTATAATTTTTACGAACATACTCCACCTACCTTTGAGCAATCTGATCTTCGGAAAAAACCTCTACCCCTTTATGCAAAAACTCTTCACAACTAACAATATGCTACTTCTCATGCCAAACATTAACCCTCATATTCATTTCATCAACATTCTCAAAATAACCCCTACTAAAAACAACAGTCCTAAAATACTTTCCAAAACCCCACAAATACGTAAGACACAAAAAAGACGCGAAGGAGGATCCTCAACCGACTGCCCCCACCGGAATAGTCGGATACCTAATCTTAAGCATCACCGTATTCTCAACATCCCACCCAGCCTCAACCCACTCCTCACAAACCTAGAATCAAGATCCCTAATAAAACTAGCATCAAGAGGATAAACAACACGCCTAAACCCAAAATCCACAACAACCACATGCTTACGCCTAACCACCCGCAACAACCATCCCGCAAAATATACGTATAAAACCAAAATATTAAAAACCCACTTAACACACAACAAAGCCATGTCTATGAAAATCTTATTTTGTTTCAATAAAATGCCAACCAAAACCCCAAAAACTATCATCATGGAAAAAAATAGTTTTTCAGCGACGCCAAACCCACTTACAAAACCATTAATCAACTTTATTATAAAACTTGACATCGCACCCAAAATCCACATCACAAACATTACAGCCACAGTTGCCACCGAAGCATAATAAATCCTCGCCCTAAAAACACCACTTGAAGCCCTCGGCATCCTCACAATTTTACCGCGCCGAACAAACTCAGATACCCCTGCAACCCCAAGAACATATAACAAAAACCTAAAAAGAACATACTCCAACAACCCAAATATTACATTAACAAGAACACTTGAAAAACCTACAACCACAACAACAAAAAATGCAACAACAGGAAACAATATGATAAGGTCTTACAAATTCGACCGCACTCCCACAACCCGCAACCTCCCTTAAACCATCGCAACAATTTAACCAACAACCCACCCCACCCTTTATATTACACCTAACCTTTAAAACCCAACCATAATTTTACACACTTAAACTTACCAAACAAGAACACCAAAACAACATCATAAATCAAAATATACATTTAAAAATACACAAACATAAAAGAAAAATTAAGAATTAGGCTACAAAATACTCTACATTTCCTTCAAAGTCTTAGAAAATATGTGAGGCAAAAAACTATATCTTTCCTATATAGCTTCACTAAGAGCTCTTTGAGCTATATCAATGCATCTTTCTGCTTTATCCAGTTCAAAAGACACCCTATGCGTAATTGCCCAGCCACGCAACACCACCGGACTATGCAGATAATAATCAGCCCCTCTTCGATATACCCATAAAATATCCAAATACCCAGCCAATTTAATATTCTTCCTCTTAACCTCCTCATACACCCTTCTATGAGTAGTGTTCTCAGGAAGCCCTAACTTCTCCCGAAACACCAAGAAAACAGCATAATAACATCGATTCATCACCGTTCTAATAAGTGCCTCATCATCTAAAATATTTTTCAAATAAACCATTCTCTCAGCGAGATTTAAAAATTCATCTGGTGGGAAAGACTTCACAGTCATCCCCTTCCTCACCAATAAACACCGAAACCAAAAAATAAGCTTCCTCAATCTTACTACGATCCAAAGGAGAATTTTTCAAATACTCATTCTTCCTACTCTCCATATACTTCCAAACCTTAACCATAGCATCAAGCCTTTCATTAAAATCTCTAAACTTCCATTTCCCACATACAATAAGAAATATAATCCGCTGTTCAGGATCCTCAGGATCTTCCCTTTCTAAACTTATACCAATATTAAATTGCTCCGCACTATCCTGCAACTCTTTTACAACAAAATCAATAACATCCCGCAACAACATCTGCAAAAATTCATTTCTATAAAGAATAGAAAAAAGCTCATCCCTATATTTCGTATTAAAATAATTAACTAAATCACAAAGCAAGTACTTCTCCCATACCGGTTGAAGTTCGGACACAGTAGATGTTAAACTCGGTATACGAACAGATTCTGATACAGAAAGCGGCCCTGCGGGGACTAAAGTCGCAGCATTCACATCAGAAAGAACATCTATGATTTCCATGCTTCCAGTACCTACCATTTTTACTCCTCCAATACTTCGATAATTTTTTGAATATTATCTTCCATCCGATCTATAAATGAAAGGACATTTTCCATCTTTTCATCCCTATAAACAATCTCAACACCAAACCTATCTGGCAATGCAGGATCAGGATACAACCTAATATCAAGCCATTTTCTATCTTTAGGACTCCTCCCAGCAACAACAAAACTAATAACATAAGGATGAACTCTCACACCTAAAATACTTGAAACCCTCTCATACAATTCCCCCCACTCCCTACTTCTAATCATTTCCAAAGGACTCTTCACAGGCTTAACCACATACCGCGACAAAACCTCATAATAATCAAACTCCTGATCACCAACACTAAAATCTTCCCTACAAACCTCTAACAACTCATTAAAACACTTAACAGTATCAACTATCGACGTACCCTCACAAGCAATTATCTTCTTATCGGGATTTAAAATCACATTACAATCTCCCTTACGAGCAATACTCCCTCCCAAATAAAGCTTCAACCCAAAAGGAGGAGCCGGAGGCACCGTAGCCACAATTTCAAATCCCTTCCTCCTCAACGAATCAAGTATAAGAGGATAATATAAAGGAAACTGAAGAGACCTTAAAACCGCCGCAATATGAAACCTAACAGACCTCATAATCATCATTTCATCCCCTTTTACACTAAACCATTCACTTCCCTTCTTATCTCATCACACAACACACATACCCACACATAATATTACATCCAAACATTTAAACAAATCGAAGCAACTCTCATCAAAATCATCTCAAAACACCCAAGCAAACGACCAAATAAATGATAATTCTAAGCAATCCTTTTAACCTTTACTAGATAATTCTAACTACCCCGTTTAAACCATAACTAAATTTCCCAACGATTTCTATTATTCAATCTCCAAGTAACCCTTATCCTCTCACTATAACTATCTGAAATTTCAAGCATTTCCTCGCTCAAAAAACTTATTACCCCTCCTTACTCTTACCCCCGAAATTTTTCTTAAGTTTTAACTCCAACTCTTCTTTCACCCTCCTCAAATCTTCAAGCGCCAAACCAAACAAAAACAAAACATGTTCAACCTCCGACATACTAACACCTGTATCAACAAACATCTGCCTCAAAAGACACTCAACCCTATCCATAGCCTCCTTAAGAACCTTCCTAACCTCAGACAAGTAATCCAAAACCCTAGGAATCTTCCTTTTACTTATTCTCTCGAACATCATGTAAACCTCTACAACCACTTTTGTATACAAACCTTCTATAAAAATTTTGTTATAATCTTCGTGGAAAACTAACTGGTAAAAAATAGATAAGAGAAACAGCGAAACTATGTATAAAAAACGAGGAGAAAAAATTGCTCGAAGCCGAAACAAGAATAATCGAACGCGAAATAACAAGCAAAAACAAAAAATACCTAACCTACATGATATACATACCAAAAGACATATGGAGCGACTCAGCATTCCAACCATTCCTAGAAAAAAAGAAAATAAAAATCAGAACCATCACAAAAGACCAAGAAATAAAAATAAAAGGACCAGCACTCCTAATAACACCAACCAAAACATAAACAAACACGTCTTAATTTTATCAAAGGATATGTCAATTTTGTAAAGCACAAAATCCAACTAAATTCCTCTACTTAGAATAACCAGTCTATCAACTTCTTATTACCTCGTTGTAAATTGCGGAAGCATTTGCCTCCAATTCTGGTAATGTCATAAT
>JAEOSG010000143.1 GCA_016840485.1 Candidatus Baldrarchaeota archaeon | reverse complement strand
CTTCAGTCTTCCATACGTTGTGTTTTTCAGGTTTTAAACCGCAAAGCAAGTTGCTATTGAAGGAGTTGTATAGTAACTATAGGATAAACATTTGAAAAGAAGGCCGGATGACTCTGCTTTTGAAACAAATTTGAAAGAATTTCTTTGTTTAATGTATTCTTCAAAACCTAAACTATCAATGGTCAATAGGACTACGTGGTTGCAGTGTTT
This sequence comes from Candidatus Baldrarchaeota archaeon, assembly GCA_016840485.1. Lineage (GTDB taxonomy): Archaea > Asgardarchaeota > Baldrarchaeia > Baldrarchaeales > DXJG01 > DXJG01. Next base: position 6,715 of record JAEOSG010000143.1, on the reverse strand, counting down.
TGAAAGTTTAACTATTTTATTTATTGGTTTTCCGTCGCATGGAAATTTAAAGCCTAGAACCTTGGCAATTGTTGGTGTAACATCAATTTGTTTGACGATTTCAAACATGATTTTAATCTTTCCACTATTATTAATAAATTTAACATGTTTGGAGACCTAGTTTATTCGGTTTGCTAAGAAAAACTTGCATTGAAACTAATTGTGTCTTTAACCATTGAAATTTCATTTTGGTGTTATATAATTAACGGCAGAAGACATTCTATGTAAGATTATGAGCAGTTCACTGTTATTAGGGGGATTGACGTGTAGTTTAAATATGCGGTTGTGTTAAGGGTACTTGGTGACGTGTGTGGGCTATGTTTATGTCGATTTTGTTAGTGAACTACCCCTCGCTTACGCAAGGGGCTTCCTGCTTCATGGGAGAAACTTGCCCCGTAACCACCGCTAAAGCGGTGATACGGAGTAGAGGTTTCTCCTCCACAAGCACTAAGGGCTGTCCCAGCCCCGATAAACCCTTATTTAGGATGTTTACAGCTGCTCTATAATCTCTATCCTTTATTTTCTCCTTATTTTCTTGTGAAGTGCCTCTTGGGGCTACCTTCACCACTCGAATGCCAGCTCTTTCAGCCTTGCATTCGAGAAGTTGAAGGAATTTACCCCAAGAGGGGTTCACGGTTGATAGACTTTTATAGATAAATGTGAGTTTTGTCTTTCAGCCGTTTCTCTATCATTGAGCTTGAAAGCTTTAAGGAGTTTTCGGGGTAACCTCTGAGCCCCGCATCTGAAGGTTTAAAACAGCTACAACATCTCTATCCATAACAAGTCTACATTTTTTGCATTTCATTAGCCTGCCCTCATAGATCGCCATGCGACCAGAGCAGAGAGGGCGTCAAGTATCTTCTGAGCGAGGTTGTGGTTTCTAACCATATTAGTTATCTTTAAGTCTTTAACTACAATCATATCGTAGTTATCCATGTAGAACCTTGTTATTAGGAGGTTGTCGATAATAATTTATGGTAGTGATCGAGGGGTTGTGGTTGTTTTTATATATTTTGATTTTATAGTATTTGTGTGGTGGTTTGATGGTTGAGCTTAGTGATAAGGTGAAAGAGTTTATTGTGAAAACTATTAAGGAGGAAATTTCACGTATTTTACCTTTGACTGTTGTTACTAAAGAGGATTTGCGTTTAGCTATTGAAGCGATGAACAAGAGGTTTGAGGATCTGCAGAAATACATGGATAAAAGGTTTGAGATTTTGCAGAAATACATGGACAGGCGTTTTGAGGCCGTTGACAGGCGTTTTGAGTCTATTGATCGTAGGTTTGAGGATCTGCAGAAATACATGGATAAAAGGTTTGAGGCTGTTGATAGGCGTTTTGAGGATATGAATCGTAGGTTTGAGGATTTGCTGAATTATATGGATAAGAGGTTTGATGCCGTTGATAGGCGTTTTGAGGATATGAATAAGAGGTTTGATGGTTTAGTTCGTTTACTTCAAATAATGTTTATCGTTCTGTCCTTACTTATCGCTGTTTTTGGTTTTCTAAGGGCTGCAATGTAGGGCGTAATTTTAAGACATTTTATTTTCTTGTTATATGTTCGTTTATGTCGTGTATGTTTTACTGTTTTGTGTTGAAGAGGGATGGCATATGGATATTGTAGGGCAGAAACGTATAGTGGGTCATTTGTAACATTTAAATACTTTTGTAGCGTTTTACTAGGTGTCATGAAGTTATACAGAACTGGGAAAGCAGCGAAGATGCTTGGGGTGCATAAAGTTACTGTGATTGGATGGATTAAGGAAGGTAAGATAAGGGCTATAAGAATTGGGAAGGAGTTTAGAGTTCTAGGAGGATGAAGTGAAAAGGTTGCTTGGGAGTAAGACCGCAAATACAGCAATAATTTATGCGAGAGTGAGTCCATGGATCAGAAAAGTGACTTAGAGAGACAAATAGAATATTTAAAGGAATATTGTTCGGCTAAAGGCTATAATACTGTGGATATTCTGACAGATATAGCATCTGGATTAAATGAGAAGCGAAGAGGGTTGAAAAACTTTTTGATTATGTTGTTAATGGTAAGGTGAATGTTATAGTTATTAGCTACAAAGATAGACTTACGAGGTTCGGTTTTAAATATTTAGAAGAGTTTTTTAGTTCGCATGAAGTTAGGATTGAAGTTGTATTCGGAAAAGAACCTAAAGACTTACAGCAAGAGCTTATTGAGGATTTAATAGCAATTGTGACACTGTTTGCTGGCAGGTTACATGAGATGAGAAGCCATAAAAAGAAGGTGGTAGAAAGTATCAAGCGAGCGATTAGAGACAGTTAAGCTTACAGCAAGGTTTAAGCTTGATGGTGAAGTTAACGAAAGTTTGTTTGAAGTATTTAGAGCTATCATTAACGATAAAAGTGTAAACTTCTATCATGTGCTTCACTGATGAAAAGATTACCTGATTTGATTAAGAGAAATGTCTCTACTTACCGTCAATTCCCCTTTGAAGTATCTTCGTATAGAGGGAAATTTTATATGAATATTTCTCTTCATATAATATTATGCTTAGTAGAGACATTATTATTGAGGTAATTAGGGATTCTCAGGAGAAAAGATTACCTGATTTGATTGAGAGAGATTTAGAGGTTCCCTTGGAGTTAAAAATTAGGAGAGCGGTCTCCATTATAGGTCCTAGGAGAGCGGGGAAAACTTATTACATGTTTTTACTAATGAATCGCCTATTAAGGAGAGGGGTTGACAGGAATAGGATATTGTATGTTGGTTTTGAAGATTATAGATTGGAGGGAATTGGTTGGAGGGATTTTAGAAATATTGTAGAAGTGTATTATGAAATGTTTCCGGAAAATAGGAGAAGAAAGGTTTATTTCTTTTTTGACGAAGTGCAGAATGTAGATGGGTGGGAGAAAATTGTAAGAACTTTAATGGATGAAAGTTATGTTCAAATATTTGTAACCGGGTCTTCTTCGAAGCTGTTGTCTAGGGAGATAGCTACTCAGCTTAGAGGGAGAACGTTAACCTATGAAATTTTCCCGTTTTCTTTTAAAGAGTTTCTCAGAGCAAGAGGGTTTAAAATAAGGAAGTATATGTCTAGCTATGAGAAAAGCAAAATACTAAATTTTTTGGATGAATATTTAAGGTGGGGAGGTTACCCGGAAACTGTAATTGAAAGTAAAAGAAGGGAAGAAATACTTAGGGAGATATGGGAGGTCACCATTGCAAGAGATATTATAGATCGCTGGAAAATCAGAAACATAAAAGCATTGAGATTATTAATTAAGGCTTTAAGAGAATCCAGGGAATTTTCTGTCCACAAATTTCACAATTACCTTAAATCCTTAGGACTAAAAATAAGTAAAAATACCTTATACAATTATCTAGAATATTTGCACGACAGTTTAATAGTCTACCCTTTAAAAAAGTTCTCCCTGTCCTACAAAGACATCGAAATGAGCATACCGAAAATATACCTTGCAGACAACGGTCTATACATGAAAGAGGAAGAAAAAAGCAAGCTAATGGAGAATCTAGTTTTCATGGAGTTTAAAAGAAGAGGATACAGAGAGAACGAAAACATATTTTATTGGAAAGACTACACAGGAAAAGAAGTAGATTTCGTAATTAAAAAGGGAAATAACATCACACAGTTAACACAAGTCTGCTATGAACTAACACCTGAAAACGAAAAAAGAGAATTAAACTCCTTAATTAAAGCATCTAAGGAACTAAACTGCAAAAACCTACAAATAATAACATGGAATCGACAAGAAACAATAAAAAAAGAAGGAAAAAACATCAAGATAATACCGCTATGGAAATGGCTACTAAAAGAAGGTTAGTGAAAAGATTTAACTTTAGAGGTCTATAAGGTGTTTCTAGGGTTTTAATCTTTCTGTCCATTGTAGGATCGTATGAATATGTATTTATGTGCTAAATTTTGTGAAGTGGAGATGTTTCTATAGTTTATTTGTGATTTAATATTGAGTTAAGTTTATAAGAGGATAGGTGCCAAAAGGTGGCAGCGAAGCTTATAAAAGCTTCAAGAATTCCTCCTAAGGAGGATGAAGAGTTCAGATACACAGTAGCAGGTTACATCGGGCTTCAAAAAATCTGGGAGGAAATTAAGGCTTTAAGAGAGGAAGCAACAAAGGTTTGGCAAAGACTTGAAAAACTAGATGAAGAACAGGTCTTACTACGCAAGGAGCAGAAGCTTCTTCGCGAAGAGACAATTAAGATCTGGCGTGAAATTGAGGTTTGAGAGAAAGATAAAAACAGACTTTGGGAGGAGGTTAAAGGTCTTCGTGAGGAGCAGATTTTGTTGGCGTGAGTTTTTTAACAGATTAATGGAAGTTTTGGCTCGTATGGATCGTAAGTTGAATAGGATTGAAAAGATTCTTAAAAAGCTTACTGTTGACATTGAGGAAGAGGCGAGATCTATTATAAAATATAGACTTCGCGAAATGGGTATCGATGTAGATATAGATGTTCTTAAGTTGCCTGATTTCGAGTTAAATATTTACGGAGTTTCCGATAATATTTGTGTTGTTGGTGAAGCTTCGCTTAGAGCCGGAGTTTCAATTATAGACGAACTTAAAAGAAAATTAAATACACTTAAAACAAAATACCCAAGCTACCTCAGAGAGAAAATTATACTCGTTCTTTATGTAACGTTACCCTTACCTGAACTTGTGGAAAGAGCGAAAAGAGAACATATTTGGCTTTTAAAAGCAACAAAAGAATACGTAAAACCAAAATATCAAACTAGCCTCTTTTAAATCAACAACAATTAAACATCCCATAAAATATTTTATGAATAGATGTCTAACTTAAAGACATGTAACATTAACCTTAAAATTAAGGCTAAAAACTTTATTCCCAACAAATGAACATACTAACTCGCTCTGATAGAGATGATGCTTGCAAGGGCAACATTTAGTATTATCTTATTACTTAAGTAACAAGACAAAGTAATATTATTAATATGTCTTGCGGGTGGCATGTTTAACTAATTCGTCAAAAAAGGACTTAAAATTACTTAAATTCATCAAATAACTAGCCTGGTAACTTAAGCCTTTCCTAAACTCTTTCTCCCGGGCAAAAAGTTTTAAAAACCCGTTTAAAACAGTTAAAGGATGAAATTTAAAAGGAACTTGAAAATTCTGTCTTCTAAATCTTTTCACTTCAAATCTAACCTCCCAATCATCCAAACTCATTGAAACTAATCTTTTCCCGTAAATCTCCCTGTAAATTGCGTTTACCAAACTAAAAATGATATTTAAAGGAAAAATTGAACAAAGATCAAAAGCAGTTCTCAACAGCAAATCAAATTCGCATCTACTTAGAGATTTAACAAAATAAAAATATTCTGAAAGATTAAACATTTGTTCTTTCGCGAAATAGTGGATGGCAACGTTTATTGGTAAAGTAACAGATGGTCGTAATTTTATGTGAAAAACAGATAAAACATCGATTCGTCAATGATTTTAAACTTTAGTTTCATCTTTCATATATTAACAGCCTTTATTTTAAGATGGTTTTATATAGTTCTGCGGTTAACAAATAATCGGTGTTTTCAATGGGCTTTGTTAAGGTTAAGGTTAAAATAGGAAACCCGGAAAAACCAGGTATTTCTAGGGAAGTTGAACTAATAGCTGATACAGGAGCAATATATACAGTAGTGTCCAGAAAGATTTTGGAGGAACTTGGGATCAGAAAAAGAGGAAAACGAAAATTTAAGTTGGCGAACGGAAAAATCATAGAAAGGGAAGTAGGAATAATTGAGATAGAAGTAAAGGGAACGGTGGCCTATACTACGGTTGTTTTCGGTGAAGAAAGCGACACGCAAGTCTTAGGTGTTACAGCTTTAGAAGAACTTGGAATGCAAGTCGATCCCACAACAGGAGAACTAAAACCGATGGAACTTCTATTACTCGGAATACATAAAACAGTAATCGAATCTTAAGGGTTTTAAAGCGGGTTGTTCAAACTTTAAAAGGTAAAACTAGGTTAGTTTCGTCCTGCTAATTTTTGTTTGATGTTTGAAACTTTTATTAAGGTGTAATAAATGGCGGAAAGAAAACAGAAAATCAAAATACGGTTAAAATTAATGAACTTAACTATATGTTAGGAGTAAAATTCTCTTCTTATTCAGCCGCTAAGTTTATTTGCTTACATAGATGCTGTGGATCATGTTCTAGAAAAATATGTGGCTCACTTCTCTAACTTTGCCGTCTTTAATTTCTATAGTTTTTCTCTTGCTGTTCTCAAATATTTCTACCCTAAATACTATATAGTTGTTTAGCTCTCCTGCTGTGATTAAGTTCACATTTCCCTTTACTTTGTCCTCCAGATCCTCTAAACATGTAACTTTAAGATTTAGTTCCTCCCCTATTAACTTTATCACTTCATTTATCGCTGTTCTTAAATCGTTTTCTTCAACTTTGCTTCTTCTAAGGTTGGAGAGTTTAATATAAAGGTTTTTAAGATGCCCATGGCAAAATTCACATATTTCTTTATCTGAAACAGGGAATTTTCCATCGAGAGAAGCTTTATATCTAATTAAATGCCTCAAAGAGTGACATAAATGGGACAAAGCCTTAACAAAATTCTCCAACACGTAATAACTTTCCAGAGAAAGCCCTAAAGCAGCGAAAATCGATTTCCTCAACACATATTTAGTGTGTTCCGTTATTTTAGGTTTAA
>JAEOSG010000142.1 GCA_016840485.1 Candidatus Baldrarchaeota archaeon | reverse complement strand
ATAGAATACTGAGACTTGCTGGATATTCATCAAGAGATGCTAATAATTTTATACATGGAAGCAGGTTTTGGAACAATTATATTACAAGATATCAAGCCAAAAAGTTACTTTCATTAATAGAAAGAGTTAATTCGCAACAAGTGAGTCATATAGCGCAGAGAATACGGCAATTGCTCGAATCTGATCTTATATTCTGCAAAGTTTCAAAGAAAAAGATATTGAATAATAATCCTGGAGAGATATTCTATGACTTAACAGTTCCTGAAACAAATAATTTCATTGCCAACGGACTTTTAGTGCACAATAGTACTGCGGCGATAGGAAGATATGCGATTATGAAAACCATTGAAAAAGCTAAGGAGTTAGGAGTAGAAGTAGTGTATGGTGATACTGATAGTGTTTTTCTAAAGGAACCTAGTGAGGAGAAAATTAAGGAATTGATTAGGTGGAGTAATGAAGAGCTTGGAATTGAATTAGATGTCGATAAAGTTTACAGGTATTTGGCTTTATCCCAGAGGAAGAAGAACTATCTGGGAGTATTTAATGATGGAAGTGTTGACATTAAAGGTTTGACAGGTAAAAAGAGAAATACACCAATATTTCTTCAAAAAGCCTTTATGGAAGTTGTGAGAGTATTAGGAGAAGTAAAATCTGTGGAGGATTTTGAAAAAGCTAAGGAAAAAATACGAGAAATAGCGCAAGAATGTTACAGAAAACTGGAAGAAAGAAAATACTCACTTGAAGAACTAGCTTTCAAAGTGCAACTTACTAAGCCATTGAAACAGTATGTTAAAACGACGCCTCAACATGTGAAAGCTGCAAGAATGCTTGCAGCTCAAGGAAAAGACATAAGACCTGGCGATATAATAACTTTTGTGAAAACTAGAGGGGTACCTGGTGTTAAACCTGTTCAATACGCCTCAATACATGAGATAGATGTGGAAAAATATAAAGACCACATAAGAACTACGTTTGAACAGATTTTAGACGCACTAGGAATAGATTTTAGCGAGATTGTTGGCATACGCAGCCTTGATATGTTTATTTGACCTAACATGCTAAGACTAGTTTTATATCTAGTTTAGGTTACCATTCTTCCACATTTATAGCAAAATTTGGCATCTGAAGGCAATTGGGTGCCACAGTGTATACAAAATTTTGTCTCTGAAACATAACTTTCACTGTAGCTTTTTGTTGACAAACTGGTCTCTTTTGATGATTCATTATTTTGGAATAGGAAGCCTAGATCTGTGGTTCCCTCTGTTTGGTGGCTTTGTTCAACCATGTGACTCATTTGTGGAATTTCAGCTTTTTCTTCGGTAATTTCTACGCTAGAATGGCCCTTAGCATATTCTATAATTTTTCTGTGAAACTCTTCCTTTAGTTTTCGGTAATCTTCGTAGGTTAGTCCTAATAGTTCTAAAGCTCTATCCCGATTTATACATCGCTTATCTAGGCTGCAACAATAGGCTAAACTTCCGTAACATGTTAAGGCCATAGCTTTTTCTATAACAGATTTAAAAATAGGTTGTATTCTTTCTCTACCAATGACTAGATCACTGCCGTCTACTTTGATTTCAACTAGGCTCTGGTTTAAAAGCGCTCGTAGAACTTTTTCAGCAGGATAAACTCTACCGCGAATAATAATAGTTCCTTTGGCTTCTGAAGTTTCTTCCATTACCTAACCACCAGTTTTAGGTTTACTAAGCCAATATAATTAAAATTTTGTATTACACATTTTGTCCTAGTGAAATTTGTATAAATCTAAAATTATATAAATCTCTTATTAAATGTGCTTTCCATATTTTTAAAACGGAAATAGTCTTATCAAAATCGAATATGTACGGTTATCTGGAAGACAGGAGGGACATCTTAGTGAGAAAGAAGTTAATATTTTGCCCAAAATGTGGATATCAATTTGATGTTTCTTATGCAAGAGCATTTGCATGCCGTGGGTGTCCGTCATCGGCTATGGGAAGCTGCGGGTATATTAAATGCCCGAAATGTGGACACGAGTTTCCATACCCCACCTATTAGTTTAAGAGCATTTAGTTTATGATTCTTCTTTCGAAGCAACGAATTCCGCAACGCTGACATTACCTTCCTTTCTAACAATGACTCTGGGTATTTCTTCTTTTCTGTCTATCTCCATATGAGTTATCAGGAAGATTTGTTCGAACCCTTCATCTTCAACTAGCTGGTCAACTACTTCTTTTCTCCTAGAAATATCTAATCCGCCAAGTGGTTCATCTAAAAGTACACAGCGGATCCTCGGTGTTTTTTGTGGGCTTTCTTTCAGAGGTTTTATTCTAGACATTGTTTTGGAAATGCCAAGACGTAGAGCTAAGCCTACTGCAGTTCTGTCCCCAAAACTTAACATATCTTTACTTTTAACTATACCGTCGCTTTCGTCTAACACTGTTAATAATATTCCTGAGCCTCTTTCGCCAGTTGGTTTGGTTGGAACCAAATCAACACTTGAATATTGTCCGCAGGTAAATCTTAGTAAATAACTTGCTGCGGTGTGTTTTATGGTTCCTAGGAGTCTTTTTTGTACAACCCATTGGGAGAGGAAGTTCTTCATTAAGACTCTTCTAAGATGTATGAGGTGCTGTAGAATCTTTTTGTTTTCTTTGATTTCTTTATCTATTTTTATCATTTCCTCTTTTTCTCTTCGCAATTCGTCTATTTCTCTTTCTATTTTACTAATGTCTTCGATTAATTTATCGACTTCGGTTTCTTTTCTTGCATATTCTTCGTTAAGGCTAATAATGTATTGATGGAGTTCCTTTAAATTCTTAAAATTAAATTTGGCAAGCATTTCTTGAACGTCGGTGTATCCTTCTTTACTTAGCATTTCCTTAAGTTTATTCTTCAAATTTGTTAGATTCTTTTTGTTGTTTTCAAGTTCTTCTAATCTTTTTTTCAGCAGCTTTAGATTGCTTTTCTCAACCAATATTTTTTCTTTTTCGGTACGCGTTTTGCTGCGTTCTTCCTCTAAAACATTTCTTTTTTTGACTAGATTTTCGATAGTTGAGTTGTTTTCTTCTATTTCCCTTTCGTAATGGCTTACAATGTCTTCCATTTTCTCTTTAGATAGCGGTGTTCCGCATATTGGGCATCGATATTCAAATTCTCCTTCTTCAACTTTCTCTGCTTTTTGTAATTTGCTGATTTTATCTTTTAGTTCCCTGTTGAGTCCATGTAGTCCACCTATTTCTTCGCTTAGCTTGCGAATCTGCGCTTCAATGTTTTCAAGTTCTTTTAGTTTTTCTTGAAGTAATTGGTCTCTCTTGCTTATTTCGTCGTCTAAAACTTTCATTGAGATTTCGCAGGTTATACCCATGTTCTTTGCAGATTCCTCTATGTTCTTGCTCATCGATACCAATTGTTTCTGGAAGTCCTCAATGCGAACCATGGTGGCTTCTATTTCTCTGATAAAATTAGGGTTAGGTAGTTCATTTATTTTTGTTTTCAATTCTTCTAGTTCATTTTTCCTTTCTTTCAGCTTTGATTTCTTATTTTCTAACTCGTCGCTCTTTTCTTTAAGCTGTTTTTCTATTCTTTCGATTGGAACATATTTGCTTTGCAGTTCATCGAGTTTTTCGTCTAAAAGACTCTCCTCCTTTTTCAGTACATCATTTACTTTTTCTAAAAGATCTAAACTATATACTTTTGAAATTAGTTCTCTTAGACTTGCTGGAGATGCGACTGCTAGTTCGTTAACTTCGCCTTGCCGTACCATAACTGTACTAAGGGCTTGTTTGTAATCTATTTGGAGGATTTCTTGCATTTTTTTGCTGACTTCTCCAGATTTGGATGCGATGTCAATGAATTTTCCTTTGCTTTCATCGTATTGATATAAAACTACTTGCATGCCTGTACTTCTATCATAGGATCTATCTATTAGGTACCTTTTTCCATCAACTTCAAATTCAACCATTACTCGACAGTACCTTTCTCCAAATTTAATTAAATCTTCATTTTTTACTCCAATAGCTGTTGGTCCCCATAAAGCCCATATGATAGAGTCAAGAATAGAAGTTTTTCCAGTGGAATTTGGCCCTTCAATTAAAATTAACCCTCTTGGGAAAACATCGTTTTCGTTTGGTAAAATCAACTTTTTGTAAGGTTTAAAATTTATTAATTGAATCCTGCGTATTCTCATTCTAATTCTCCTCAAAAGAATTCATCTAATGTTCCTTTCTTTGGCACTACACGTTTTATCTCTTTTTTCGGTGTTTTTTCGGATACTTTTTGTACTTCCTTAGATATTTTGTCTTCACTTGGCTTACCTAGAGCTTCTTTGATCGCCTTGGCAGCTAGTTTAACAAGTAAGTCGATGTCATATCCTTCTTCGATTTTTTGGGTTTTTAAAAATTCTTTGAAGTCCTTTTCAGGGTCTTCTATTAAATATTCCTTTTCCTCTGCTATGTAGGCTGGAGCAGCCCAAGTTTTTTCAACGTTTTTCCAATCCCATACGAATTGAGCAATGTTAAATTTATTGTCTTCAAATAGCTGCTTTCTCAGGTATTCAAGCATTGAGTTAATTTTCCAAAGTGATGACATTAAAGTTCTTCCTTCGAAAACAACTTTGACTCTGGCGGCTGTAAATGGATCCCAACCATATTGGAGGCCGTGTTCAGCTACTTTAGATAGAACAGTGTTTTTAATGGTTTCAGGGGTATCGTTGGTATCTATTTTAATTTTATCGACTATCATGGGTCTCAGAGATTTTATCGGTATTTTACGAATTAAGGGCTTTTCTCCTTCTTCAACTTGAACTATAAGAAAACCCTTTTCATCTTCATATTCATCAAATCTCCATCGTTCAGTGCTTCCAGCATACCATGCATTTTCACTCAATTTCTCCATTTTGTGATTATGGCCTAAGGCTATGTAATCGTAGTCAAGCTCCAAAATTCTTTTGTTTAAAGTATTATCAAGAATCATACCGTGAGCAACTGCAATGTTTGGGCCTTCACCTATTTCAGGTTTCTGAATATTCACGATCCAGGCGTTGAATAATTCAGTAGCTTGAGATTTACGTAAAATATCTGGATTTATATAGGGGAAAGCGTAAATATTCGTATCTTTGATTTTAAACTTTAGAGGGATCTTTTTTATGAGAGCGGTTCTTAAATCCCAGGTGGTTGCTGCAAATATGTAGTCTTCAAACACGATTTTTAATGTGTCAAGGGTTGAGGATCTGTAGCCCATAAATGAACCGTGATTTCCATCAATAACGACCATGGGGATTTTTGTTTCTTCAAAAAACTCTTTTAAAGTTTTATAGACAAGTTCTCTTGCTACTTCGGGCGGCGGATGAGGATTTCTATCCCAAGGAGAGTCAAAAAGATCTCCTGCATGTATAATGAGGTCAATTTCGTCTTTTCTATCTGAAATTTCTTTAAGTATCTTCTTCCATGCATCGTAAAAATCGTTTTCAATAAGTCTTATTTTCCTTTCTTCAATCCATTCAAATTTCACACCTGTTGTTGGCCGATGGCCAAGATGTGTATCAGATATATGCGCAATTGTTACCATAAAATCACCAATTATAGTCCTCTTTCCCCGAGAACTTTCTCTCTTAACTTGTATTTTTCTTTATCTTTTTCAAAAATGTCGTCAAATTTCGGTATACGTAGAGGAATAGGCATTTCTCTGTAGCTGGCAGTTAAAATAGCTTCTCCTCTATTCATAACCTTAAATTCTCTCTCAAAACCACTAATATTTATGCTAGCGTTTTTTATAGCTGCTCTTATCTCTTCGTCGTTCCCAAGTTTGAGGTTTATTTCGGTATTCATATTGCTTAGGATAGTGTTGTCAATTGCAGTTACTTGCTGGGAAATTACTATTAATCCTATGCGGAACTTCCTTCCTTGACGAGCTATATCTTTGAAAATGGACTCTCCTTTCATAAGTTGAGGGTTGAGTATGGATGGCGCTTCTTCGACTGTTATCATAACTACTGGGAGTTCTTTAACTTCTTTAAGTGTTAATCCTTCTTCTCCTCTCATTTTAATGTAGAGTCGTTTCGCTTTTTCCCTAAATTTATCCATAAATATTTTAGGGAGTCTTCCGTAGGCGTTTCTTTCAAATTCAGACCAACTTGTGGAAGATTTCATAGCTCTTCTCAGGTCAAAGAGAGTCCTTGTTACAACTGTGGTGAATAGAAACTGTTCTAAGTCGCTTAGAAGACTCGTGTTGACGACTAGGATTCTACCAGATTCTAAAGCCTCTATAATCTCTGTTAATAGCGATTCACCTGTTTCAATAAATATGGGAGACCTCTGCAAAAATCTAAGCCTTCTCTGGACTGCTTTAACGGTTACACTAGGGTGCCCTAAAGCTCCCTCATTCTCTTCTATTCTAAATATTTCACTTAACCATCTGTCACCCCATTTGTTGTAAGCTGATATTAGGAAATCTGCCTGTTGAGGTGTAACCTCTCTAATACTTAAAATGTCATGTGGCGTTATTTCACTCCACAAAATTCTTATTGCTCTAGCATAGGGTCTAACTCTGCGAGCAGCGGCTGCAAGATACGGAGTTAAGTAATAAAAGTCTCCAATTATATTTCTCCTAACTTCGTCATCCATCATATCAACTATGTCTTGAATACCTCGCTTATCTATACCAAGAGCAAATTCGTCGTGAGGATCGATGGCAACCATCGACACTCTATGCGCACTAGATAATCCCTTTTTGTATGCTTCTAGATTAATGTCAATACAGCTTTTGATTAGGACTTCAACTAGATTTGATTTTCCGGCTCCTGTTGTGCCAAAAATTCCTAGATGACTTGGTAAGAAGCTTAATGGAATATACACAGGAACATTTAATTCATTTTCTCCAGCTAAAAGGTTACCAACATAAAGTTCCCCTTTAACTTGGCTGGATAAAACCTCTCTAAGTATTTTATCCGTTACTCCAGGAATTGGTCTATATACTATAGCTAAATGTTCTGGTAAC
>JAEOSG010000141.1 GCA_016840485.1 Candidatus Baldrarchaeota archaeon | reverse complement strand
TCAAATTCAACCTTCTGCATTAAACTCTCCCAGTTATCTACAACTTGCCTCGAAATACTTTCAGTTTTCCTCATTAACTCATCATATTTATCCAACAATGTTTTCCTATACTCTTTCATGTTGTTTACTAATGTTTGTAACTCTTCTTTAGCTCCCATTTACGAGACCACCTCCCTCGTAGTGACGCATGTATTTGAGACCTTTTCACTCAGAGTCTGCGGCATTATTTTTTCACCTCATTTTTCTTATTCTTTTGTCTCTGCGTAATAGTAAATTGACATTAACTCGTTTTCTTTATCCCATTCAAGTTTTAAAACATAATTGTGAATAGCGTTTTCTTTTATCATTTGATTTATTTTATCGTTTAACATTTTTAAAGCTAAATCAATTTTCTCGTTTTTACCACTATTTTTCAACAACATTTCATATATGCAGAATGCTTGAAGAATATAGTAGCGTAATGGTAGAGTATATTCTGGTTTAAACAACGAGAATACTTCTCCTCTAAACGTATATTCATCTGTTTCATCTTCATCAAAAATCTTTTTACCTGTCATTAAAAACGCTAAATGAACAAAATTGTTTTTCCTTATCTGTAACGGATAACTTTTAATAACTTCGTCTCGAATATCTCTTTTAGGTTTATTGACATCGTATTGGTAATCTTGAATACGTTTAAAAATCTTGTTTGGAATCCTAGTACTGCCTATCGGCGTACTAAACATAACACATGCCGTGTACTCACAGTATTTTACCACAGCTAAACCCCTCACAAGAGGGTTTACACCTAGCCCCTTTTAACCCCACCGCTAAGAAAACATAGAAAATTGAATTTCAAAAAATAAAAAATAAAAATCATTGAGAAAAAGAAGTAAATCTAGTAAAGCAGAAAAATATCATCTTTCGAACAAGTAAACAATCAAAAAAGAAAACGGGAAAGTAAATTTATTTAACCAATCTTAAAACACTTAAATTAACATCTAACTCGTCTACCATGTATTTAAATCTATAATCCAACAACCATATTCTAGCATAATCTTTCTCACTTCTAACAGCTCTACCTATAGCTTGTTTTGTTAAAAGAACTGCTGGAATATGATACATTAATCTGAACAAATCAACATTTTCTCCAAGAACACTTTTCATTTTTTCAGCTTTCTTTTTCATGTAATCGCTTACCTCTGGATATGGTACACCAACCATTATAACATCCTTGATTAAACTTTTACCATTTTCATCAACCAGTTCTATTCCCTCTGTTAATTTACCTCCAGCAACACAGCATATGTTTTTCTTTAAACCGTTTTTAACCTCCTCGTATACTTGTTCAATTTTCGTAAATGATTCTTCGATTATCGATTTAGCCATAATGTCACTTGGAATAAGATTTAATATTGTTTTCATAAATTGATAGCTTGGAAAAACAATTAGTTTAACTGTATCCAGTTCTCTGCAAAGTTTAGTTAAAAGTTGAGCATACTTCGGAATGTTTTTATCCCTATACTGATATTTCGATGTAACTGTTGAAATAATATATGCCTCTTTATTCTCATTGTAAAGCTTAAACTCTTTTGTAACATCAATGTATTCTCCATTTAAACCCCATAACTGTTGAATATAATCACTTGGAGGTAAAGTTCCACTCATCAATACTTTTACTGGAAATACTCCAAGATAGTTTTCAATTAAAAATCTTGGAAATAAAAGCTTTAAACATATTCCATGTTCATAGGTGAAACATTCAAATTCATCATTATCCAAATACTCATAAAACTTTACTAATGAGTTTACTGCTTTAATTAAACCTTTCATTTTCTTTATTTCATCTATTGTTCTTGGCATTATTAACCATTTTTCGTAAGGCTCTAAATTAATTCTTGGAATTTCAGTTTTTGAAACATATTTAAACTCTTTATTTTTCATACGTTCAACAAACAATCTTAAACTTCTAATCTCAGTTAATGATGCATCTATTTCAAGTTTTTCAACTGCTTCTTCCACTTTCTTCAACCAGTTTACATTAAGTTTTCTCTCATATAACTCAGCAATGTTATCAATGTTATGTGCTTCATCAACAATTATCATCAACTCTGCTGAGTGAGATATAACACCTTCATCTATACGTTGTTCAACTAAATGTCCAATTCTAGATGTAAACAAGTATGGATATGTTATACAAGTTAAATCAGCATATATCGATGCATGTCTCAACGTATAGTATGGACATATATCAGTTCTGTTTATAATTGGCATTAAGCTAATATTTTCATAAACAACTTTAAAAACATCATCTGGTATAAGTAATCTATTTCTTAATGGACATTGTTTGCATGGATTTACTCCCTCAAGTTCTTCGATAACAGTCTTTAGTATAATATCTCCACATGCTTCACTTTTACCAATTAAACCACAACACTTTAACCCTAAGTTAAATTTCTTATTGTCTCTAAAATATGGAGTAAACTCATTTTTTGTTCTAACAGCTACTAGAACTTGTTTAACCATCTTCTCTCTCAATAAATCGTAGATTAAAAGTGAAAGCAATGTTTTACCTCCACCTGTAGGCATATTGATAAAGAATGTTGTACTCTCATCTAGTTTTTTCTCGATTTCTTTTAAAACATATTCTTGATGTGGTCTTAATTGAATTGACGTCATATTATTCTCACCCCCAGTTTAGCTTGAATTTGGGCAATTATTTCCCAATAAACATCTTTATGGTGAATTGGAATATGATAAAAAATACCCCTATAGTTTTTAAACCATCTTCCACACAGTAAACATTGAAATTTACCATCCTGAGTTACTCTAACAACTTGAGGTACAGATTCAATTATTGGATGACTTGGTTTAAAAAGTTCTCCAAAAATCATTCTGTTAATTATTTCTCCTTTCCATGTTCTACCAATCAATTTTATTTCCATTTAATCACCTCAAAAGAAAAAATATTGGAGAGATTTATGTTTTAGTTATCTCTTTCTCTGTTTCTTTTTCTTCTTCTAATGCTGGCTCTGGTTTACTTACTGGTGTTAAATCTACTTGTTTAAGGTACTTGTCAATCAATGATGAATCCGCTGGATAAAACTCTGTAAATGAACTGTCTCCTTTCAAAATCTCTACAACCATGTTGTCTGGTGGACTAATATTGAGTACCTCTAGGAATGCTCTAAAGTTAATATAGTGTCTCAATAGTCTACCTTTAAGTTCAACTGAAGGAGTTACAGGTTTCATCAAGGATTGCAGATAGTCTACCAAACCACGGAGAATATGGTTTGGTAGCACTCTGCCAATCCTGTGTTCCATTATGCTTATCTTCTCTCTAACATTGTCTACTATTGTGAATCTATCAATGAAGGCATCGAATCCTTCGATATCGTATAGTGAAAGTATTGCTTGTCTACTGTTTCTGATGTCAATGATTTTATTGTTGTTTCCGAATACAATGAAGTTTACGTATTTGTATACTGTTGGAGCTTTACCACCTTTACCTCTCTTCCATTTCCCTTGTTCCATTCCAGTTTGAAGGTCTTTTTGCATTGTAATAAACTCTTGTTTCACTTGATATGTTACTTTATCAAACTCATCGAATATCACTCCATCTCTTAAACCAACAATTCCAACTGAACCGCTTCTAGCGTCACCGATTAATCGAGTCAATGATGGAAACTCTCCACCTAAATGCTCATAGTTAAATGCTGATTCAATTCTGTCTGCAAAAGTACTCTTTCCAGTAGCTGGTGGACTAAACTGCATTACGTGAATTGGATAGTATGGTTTAGTCTCATATTCGTTTTGAAACCCTTTAAACAATCCAAGATACCTTGGTAGATAAAGTGTAAACAGTTTCCAATGAGGTTTAAGTCCTAAAGCGTATAAAAGTACACTTGCCCCAACTTCTTCCCATAGTTCTTTAGCGATATCAGTACTTGTCTTAAATGTTCCTGCTTGTAGTTTTTGTGCTATTAGATAGCCTTTTCTGAATACAACATCGACTACAATAGGTTTTGATAGTAATTCATGTAACTCTTCTGGTGTACTGCAATTTGTTAAATCTAGTGGTAGAATCAATGGGTATTCGATTGGAAGAAAACAGAGAATAATGTTTTTCTCTGGGTCTACTTTAAATGAAAGCACTTTTGTAATAATTCTAGCTTCTCTGTGGAACATAAAGTACAGTTGGCTGTACTGTGTATCGTTTCCAATGCGATACATTGTGTATATTCGTTGAAGCTTCTCGACATCTTCAGATATTGATGGAAACATTGAATAAATGTAATCGGGTATTCTTGGGTCTACAATCTTTATCATGTAGTCTCTTAAAGCCATTGTATCACCTCTACTCAAATGGTATTTCCTCTTCCTCTTTGGTCTCCTCTTTCTTCTCTTTCACTTCTTTCAATAGTTCATCGAATGAAATCTCTTCAACTCCTTTAGATGTCTTTGTTGTTTTACCAGCTACTGGTAGATATCTCCGTAACGCTAGATATGCTAGTTTTAAACAGTTTTCCGCTGGTATTTCGATTGAGAAATATATGCCTTTATCGGTTTTGTATAGTTTAATGCCTGATTTATCTTCGATTTTCTGTGCTATTGCTATGCCTTCCTTTGTTGCTCTTCCAAACACAGGGTTTTTACCTGTTTTTAAAACCATTGTTTTTGCTTTTTTCTTTTGCTGGTTTACTTGGCTCACGGCTAATCACCAAGTATTTTTATAGCGGCGGCGGCTTATAAAGCTTTCGGTTCATACTTTGCCGTATTGAATCCCTTATTGAACGCATCAGTGAAGCTACAGATTGTCCAGATAAATTAAATCCCTCTAAGGGTTTTAAAAATGAATTTTCAAACTCGTAACTGAGATAAATTTCTTTACATGAATCTCGAACTCTATAAACATGATATGGTATTTTATGTCTGTCGCAGATACATTCGTATCTTAACCAAACATCTATTTTTCTTGGTTTATCACCGTAAATAAACACTACTAGTGATGATGGTTTAAATATTTTTTCAGTTGTTTCCCTCAATATTGCTTCACTATTAGTGTAAAGATAAACGTCGATAATATTACATGGAATCCATGTTTGTTTACATAAATCATCTATCCATGTTTCAACACTTTCTTGTTTTCTTCTCCGTATTAAAATTTCAATATCATCTTGTTCAACGTAATGTGTTACAAGTTTCCATACTAAAGCTTTAGCCATGAAAGGATGTGTAAACCATTTAGCTAAATCACCGATGAAAGCTATTTTCATCACCATTTTTATATCACCTTAAAGCAACGTTTTTGTTTTTGTAAGCATTAATTTATCTGATTTATCTAGTCTAACTTTCTTCAACTCTCTACCTTGAAAAAATACCGTTAAATCTGCCCTAATACTTAACACTTTTCCTTCAATATTTTCTTTTAGTAGTGGTTCATCATCGTATATTTGAACTAGAACACTACGTTTAAACTTTTCTTCAAAAATTTTAGCTATGAAAAATCTTTCACATTTAATGCATAAATAAATATCGCCTTTTACATTTTTCATTTTTTCACCACATATTGGACAGTAAACCATTTATTACACCTCCATTTTATTTTTCATTCACTTTTAAACATGAATTTAAACGCTTATTAAACTTTATTCTGAACCTCTTTAAACGCCTCGGATTCCGAGTGAAACAGTCTCGAATATCCTCGTCAAGACGAGTAAAAAGGACTCGAAAACGTAGCTTTAAACAATTACGGTTAAGATGATTTCCAAATTGCAAACCTTTCAACCCCCTTTCACAGCAAAAAAAGAAAGGGGGTGTTTAAGGTTTGCTTTTGATTAATGTTTACCTTGGTATTCTTAGTGTAGGTCTTGTACTTGGCTGTTTTCTACCTGTAAGCACATTGAATACTGCACTCTGTAGTTCATCGTCTTTGCCAAATGTATCAACGATAGCCTTTAGTGCCTCAAATGAAGCTCTATCTGGAACTGTCAATGAATTCCTCCAGTTTACAGCGTTTCTTATCTGCAATAGTACTCCAAGGTCTCTTTCAACTGTAGTTGCACCGTAAGTCCTTGTACTTGGTGGTACCACTAGTAGTTGTAGAACCCAAGTGTCATTGCTGAGTATTTCAATGCTTGTTGGCTGTCTTGTCTGTGTTACTTGTTTCTTTGCTTCATCTACGAGTTCCTTGATGGTTTGTGCAAGGCTTTTCTTCTCCGCCATCTCCGACCTCACCCAATTTTATTTAATGCCCGAGGGGGGTTATAAAGCTTGCGGTGCATTTTATAAATCATTTGAATCACCGTTTAAATCTTCTAGTTCATCAATTAGTTCTTGGTAGCATTCAATGCAGATACCGTATAATGTCATGTAGTGTATTTCACATACTTTTCTTCCACAGTATAGGCATGAGTATAGTTTATCTGTTTTTTCACCGCATATTTCGCATGTTTTCGCTTTCCTCTTTTTTGTTTTAGGTTGAATGTATAGTTTTGACCTCATATCTCCACCTCCTCTACAATACTCCAACCTTTAATCCATAGTCTACCTTTTCTCAACATTAGTTTTGGTATTACTTGTATTATTTTCCTTTCTCTTGAATTAATAATGTAGACTTCGATTGGTTTATTCATTTTTAATGCAAACATTAATGTCGAGAAAGTTCCACTTTTAACTCTTATCCCTTCAGCAAATATGCATATTAGTTTATCACACCATAAAACCATATCTCTGTTTCTCCGTATAAATGCTTCTCTGCTAAATGATTTTGGTGGAAAAAGAAAAATTGGAATATTATTTGAAAGACAATAGTTTTTAACCCATGCATCTACGCCGCCTAGAGGGCTATCTCCGCAACCAAACATAATGTTTCCTCTGTATCTCTGTAGTATTTTTACTGTTCCCTTGTATCCTATTGATGGGTTAATAAAGTACTTCTCTCTGCTTCCAGCTACTGCAATCTTTGCTCTATTGTTACTTGTTCTCAATCCTTATCACCTTCTC
>JAEOSG010000140.1 GCA_016840485.1 Candidatus Baldrarchaeota archaeon | reverse complement strand
TAGAGTATCAAAACCTTTTTGAAAAGATCTTTTACTTACTCTGCACCAAATATCATATCTCTGATTCAAATGCATGAATCCCTGGACATAATTACAGTATTCATGTATCCTCCTCTCCATCACGCCTTCAAATAGTTCTTCCATTTCTTTTCCTGCAGCTTCAATCAAGATTCCGAATGGATATGATTTACCTTCTTCCATTTCCTTGAGGTCTGGTCCTATGATTTCTATTTTTTCATCCTCAACTTCATCTAATGGTCTTACTCTGAATAGCTCGAATTTATGTTCAATCTTAGGCCCTCCAAGCTCAACGTACATATCTTTTTTCCTTATTCTTTCTCCCTCATATACAACTCCTACATCAACTGGTATATCTTTAAACATGGATGACATGTTGGATCACCCTTTGATAATATTAAGGATTTTTTTAATAAATTCACGCCATTCACCAATTTTCATAGTTGGCAATGTATATGTAGCGTTTGGTTGATAATATGGATCCAAGGACATAGTTTTCAACCATTTAAATGCGTAATGTTTTAATCCGTTAAGCATCAGCCATGCATAATAATACCTAAAGCCTATAAATATGACTAGATCGTATCCACCGTTTCCATCATGGCCCTTCCAGCTCTCGTCTCTTAATCTATCCACGACTTCCGGAGTAGACATAAGGTACACTTTATCGTAACCTGTTTCTCTAAACTTTCTAATCAATGGCCCAGTAACATTTATATGAGCGTTTACAGCCTTCGCAATTTCGGTGACAAGGCTTATGCTATCGAAACCTTCTTCGTCATATTTCGTCGCTAAATCTCCAACGATAATTAATGGTCTTTTAGCCTTCTTTATGATGGCTGCAGCTACTTTCGGCTCTTTTATGACTACTAAGGCTTTTATTGGACCGGGAATCTCAGCTATTTGTCCAGTTAATTCCTTACTCATTTTTTCCTCACCAACTCCTCAAGTAAAGTTGGATTTGGAACTTCACGGCGTTCTTCCCAACCCTTTTTCCTTAAGAATTCAAGTATTTCATCCTTCATAGTTATGGGTATGTCGGCCTCTCTTCTGATGAATAAATGCAAGTCGTCGGGCAACTCTCCAAAGAACTTCTTATGCAGATCAATATAGTTTGTTAGTTTAATAGATCTTCCTTTCGTCGTATCGCTTGCTCTCATACATAACTTTGCAGCCATCACCATAGCCTCCTCCTTTGTCTCAGCAGCATAGAATAAATGCTCTGGCACTGGGCCTACGTAAACCTTCTCACCTGTAAATGCATCATATACATACCAGTCCTCTTCCCTATCTTTTCTCCCAAGCAACATTCTCCTGTATTTAGATCCATGGGGACCTACTATAACGGGTATACCAAGTCGCCAAAATCCAGATGCAATAGATGCTGCTTTCTGCGACATGGCCCCCCAAGCAATTCCGCAAGCTCCTACTCTGTTATGTACATAATCAGCAATCTCGGCGTAGTTTGCTCTTAAGTTTCTTTTGGCGAAGATACTTGCAATTTTAATAGCGGCGCCAGAGATATGCGCGTTGGCAACACATGAACCGACGTTTACCAGTCCCCCGGCATCAAAGGTTCCTGGATATAACTCGTAAAGTGTTTTACCTTCCTCGTTTTTATACATGCCTATGGTCATTGCCGCACAACCGGATACGGTGACAATGTAATTTCTCTTTAGGAATTCTTCGCACATCTCCATAACTTCTTTGCCACCGTTAGCATAATTGGCACATCCGACAAAAGCTATTACACCAGGTATTTCACCCAGAACTATCGGTTGCCCAACAGTTCTTATTTCAGTGTCCTGTACGGGTCCTCTGCCAGCTCTAACTTTGAATTTCTCGGCTTTAAATATCTTTTCGGATGCCTTCATGATTAATGTTAATATTGGTATGTTAGCTCGACAGGCTTTTTCACATCTAATGCAAGCAATACAATAATCGTACAGTTCAGCAAGTTTCTTCAAATTACCGTTTTTAGCTGCAAGCATAGCGTCTTCAATGGGTAAATTATGGGGACATGCCCTTACACAATTTCCGCATTGGACACATTTCTCAGCCATCTTAATAATCTCTTCTTCACTTGGTAATGCCTTGTATCTAGCTCTTAGCGGAGCTATTTTGATTGCTGCTTTAACAGCTACTTCGCCAATTTTCTCGGTTTCAGATTCATGTATGAATACTCCAGGTATCTTCTTTGCAATCAGCAGCTCCACAATTTTATCTGGATCTTCGTGCGTCATATCGGGGAATCCTTGCATATTTTTCGCGCTTGTAGCAATTACCACAGCGTTAATCTTCTTAGCCTCTAGTGGCAAATCTGTCCTTATACATTGTTCGTCGAGGACAATTACATCCGGTACGCCAGTTCTAATAAACCTTAACTGCCATGATATCGGGCCAACGATCTTACCTCTTTCAGGGCTATATCTAGTTAATTCATGTGCAGAGCAGCATAGTCCACATACTTCAACCGAATCTTCTAATCCACTCCTTTTCAGATAATCAATTATCCCGACGCTTGGCTCAACCATGTGTCCTATAACCATAATTACTGGCTTATTGATATCTATAGTTCCTAGGCCAATGTCAACTAGAGGTGCATCAGGATCGGCTTTGGGAAAGCCTAGCACTGCAGTTTGAGCTATATCTGCTATTTCCATTGCCACGTGGTCTAACATACCCGCATGAAATACTTTAGATTCAAAATCTAAGTTGCTGCCTTCTTGCCCAGTATGGGTACAAGCTAGTAGCCTCGTTACTTCGGTTTCAACATAGTCTAATGCTTCTTCTAAGTCGCCCAATGTTTTGGGTTTTATTCCGGTTACTAGCCTAACATGAGGTGCCTCTAAAAACACTTGTCTTCCTAAGTCTATAGGTGCATTTCTTCCATATCTCTCAATTAGCCACTCAACTAGGTCTCTTGCATGCGCAAGATGAGTTGCTGCACCGATGCAACATGCTAGTAAAACAATTCTGGACTGCTGCGTCGATAGATCTAAACCGCAAGCTCCTCTTTTATCTCTGGATAGATCACATTTACCAAATGTACAGAGGCAACATAAATCGCAGAACGGTAGATACATTGGTTTGTATCTCTGTAGTAGCTTATAGTCCCATTTTCTCAAATCTGCAATGGAAGGCATTGGAGTGGGGCCTTCGGGCTCTTCCCACTCTTCCACTATCTTACCTACCTGCAGTTCCAGCCCTTTTAGAACACCAATATCAGTTTTTAACTCATCAATTCGAAAACGTAATCGTTTAGTCATCGAATTTCACCGTATAACATTAAATAACACACGTTTCCTCCATACAATTATGATTAAACTATTTAAAACTTATCTTCTAACGGTAATTTTAGTGGTTCCCAAGAAAAAGCATGCGTAGATATTAGACACATTGTCTACATCAATGTCCTCATTTGGGGCGCTTAATATTGAAGAAGAGTCTTCAAGAAAACTATATTTGATCCTAGCCTCATTGGTCAGTTTTCACTTAGTTATTGATAATGTCTTTCGAATTAAATTATTATGTCATCCTCTTGGATTTTGTCTCTAGGGGTGCAGAACTATTAATTATCTTTTATATATGTCCTAAAGAAACCATTACTGTTACTTAATGTTTTTGGTGTTTTTTATTAAATTCTTATGACAGAAACAAAACCTTAATTGCTGATGCTTTATTTTAGGAAACCTTGAAATAAAACATTAAAAAGATAATTGAGCCAATGTTGAAATGGGTGAAAATAATGTGTGAATTTAAGGTTGTCATACGAAGAGGTGACAGTGAAGATAAAATAGCAGAGGATATAATTAAGGTCTTCTACGAAAATGAAAAACTCGTTTTAATGGATATACTGGGTAACAAAACACTTGTCGAAGAGGCATTAATAGCCAATGTTGATGTAAGTGACGAAAAGATGGAGATTTTACAACAACCAATAGTAGGGTCCCTGATTAAATTTTTAGAGAAATTTTTTGAATGCTTGCAAAAAGGCACATACAACCTAGAAATCGAAGAGGCTTGGAAAGAAGTTAAATCTAGAGGTGAATTCATGATTAAAGAACTTCGGGAAAAGTGTGGAAAAAAGGTTGTCTAATGCACAGCAAAGGCCAATAAAACTAATTAAAGGCTCTGGATGAAAGGATGACAATTATTATTTAGACTTATATCGTCGCAATTTTGTAAGTCTCCCCAAATAGCCTGCCAAAAAGTAGTGCTATGTTTAATATTATTTTTCATTCACTATCTTTATTGAAATCTTTATAAAGAGAAGTAACAGTTGAACAACATGCCTTCCACATTAACTAAGCTCTCGCTAGTTAAGATAAAAAATAACAAAAGTAATGGGCTTTCTATCTGCTGCGCAGTATACGTTTACATAGGACTGATGAAGAATAGGTATACAGGTGTAACAATTTGTGTAATTGCTTGCTCAGTTAACATTATAATTGAACACAATCAATCATTTGCACATATTAGAAAAATACGGTTTGAATGAATTGCTTAAGTAAAATAGTTTCTCCAATCCTGGTAATTCATGTCTCCTGTCTGAATAGTTTAGATCTGGGAAAACTTGGTTGCTCCTATATAAAATTGGTATAGACGGCGAAGGGATACATAAGAGGTGAAGTTCATGAAACTTGCTGTCACCGGCAAGGGCGGGGTTGGAAAAACTTTCATTGCTGGAACTTTAGCTAGACTTTTAGCCAAAGATGGTTATAGGGTGCTAGCCGTAGATGCTGATCCGAACATAAATCTTGCTTATACAATAGGTTTGAAAGAAGAGGACATATCAAAGATAACTCCTCTTGCAGTAAACAGAAAACTCATAGAAGAACGGACAAAAATTCCTGGAATTCCATATGGCGCATTTAAATTATTTCCTAAGGTTGATGATATCGTTGACCGCTTTGGAATCAGAGGCCCAGATGGAGTTATGCTCTTAGTTATGGGAACCGTTCAAGATGGAGGAACTGGGTGTCTCTGTCCAGCTCATGCTTTTCTTAGAAACTTGCTTCGTCATCTGATTGTGGAAAGGGATGAATTTGTTATTCTTGATATGGAAGCTGGTATAGAGCATCTTGGGCGTGGAACTGCTAGAAATGTCGACGTGATGCTGATAGTTGTTGAACCAAGCTTCAAATCTATGGAAACAGCTCAGCGTATAAAGAAGTTGGCATCTGATATAGGAATCCATAATTTTGTTGCCGTAGCCAATAAAGTGTCAACGAAAGAAGAAGAAGAATTTATAAAGATGGGACTAGAGAAATATGGTATACCATTACTTATAACGGTGCCCTTTGATAAACAAATAGCTTATGCTGACCTTATTAAGACTGCTCCAATCGATTATGTTCCATCTTCACCAGCAATTAAGGCGGTAAGTCAATTAAAGAAAAGTATAACTGAATTTATGGCAAAACATAACTCTTTTTGCAATAGATAATTCCTTTCCTAGGTTAATATTTCACGGTTAACTTAATTCTGTATTTGATCCAAAGCTATGTAACTTCTAAACTTCACTATTTAGGTTGAGTTTTATTTTTAATATTTTCTATGGCTTTTTTGACCGCATTTTTGATATGATAAGCAGCTATATGCATAATTGAATCTCTATATAATAAGTCAATTTTTCTCGATGCCAAACACGGATAATTATGAAGTTCAAGACCCGCTACATATTCTGCGTCTTGTATTTTTACATTAATTAGTTTTTTAGCGACATACCAGGTTGACCCGCATGGCGCCCCACGTTTCACATCGACCCTTATAATTAAATCGCCTGATACTTTTATTTCAATAAGCGGGTAGCCGAAGTACTTCGCAAATTCGTCAATAAACTGGTTTCGCTTATATGATCTAAGCGAGCAAAATGGTTTGGGGAAAACGGATTCAACATTGATTTCAGAAAATTCTTCTCTAAGCTGTTTTTGTACACCTAATGGAACTTGGTCGGAGTCGTCAATAGGTATAATTGCTGCTTTTGCCCCAGATTCTTTGGCTATTAGTGGTAAAAGAAGGACTAAGTCTGCAGGCAATCCTAGGGGAAGTATTAGGTCACATTCAGGTATTTTTGTTGGCAGGTATTTTTCCCGCTCATCTAATAACTCTTCTAGTGGAGGTATGGTCTGATATCTATATATTTTATAAACCCAAGACTTTGGGCCTCTTTTGTAAATATTGTTAATTATCCGGTCACTCCACAGGTCGTTAGTTTTTGTAATGATGAAAATCCTCATATACCCACCATATTAGCTTAAATATCGCATAAAATGGAAATAGCTATTAACTTAAAACTTTTGTTAGGATTGACATACCTGACTCATTTAAGATCCAACTAATAGGAGATCGCATGCAACATGAAGAGTAGGATTCCCTTACTGTTAAGAGATGGAGATATCATAGTAACAAAACACAACTTTATATTCTATACTTTTGGCTATGAGCACCTTGAAAATAGGGTTATGGCGTTTTTAAAGTACGTTCCGGAAGATCACGCGCAAAAATTTGATATAGAGTGGTTAGACATTAAATGGAAATTTAAAGACATTTATCTTCTGAGGCCTAAGGAACTTTTCAGCCCAGAGAACTATAAAAAACTTGTAGAGACTTTTAGGACTTATTTTCCTGAGTATCTTTATTATTCTGAACCTTTAGAGAAGTGGTTAATAAGTGTTCCAAGGCATCTCATTAAACAAGTATTTGTACCCTCTGAATGTTTGCATAGGCTTTTAAAGAAGAAGTCTAGGGATCGTCTCGAAGAGGTTGCTGTGGAACTTATAAAAGAGTTATCTTCTGAATCTGGTGTTTCATTGGATTTTTTTGGAATACACGGTTCTATAAGTTTAGGTATGCACCATGAGGGGAGTGACATCGATTTAGCTGTCTATGGTGCTAAAAATTTCAGGAAGGTACGCGAAACCCTAATGAGGTTGGAAGAAGCTGGAAAAATTACACTTAGCAGGACGACCTTTTATG